>PMKG01000388.1 GCA_003157675.1 Acidobacteriota bacterium | reverse complement strand
GTCTTGCCGAACGCGGCCTTCGAGACCATCTTCACGCCGGCCGGGGACGAGGCCTGGCCGCTGGCGTAGGTCGATGACACGGCGACCGCCGCGGCGACCGCCATCACGATCAGAATCGAGCGATGCTGTTTCACCGTCGTCTCCTTCCACTTCACTTCAACCGTGCACCAATGCGGACGATGAGCGTGCAGTCGACCCACTCCGACGGGCCGTCGGGCACGGTGATGTCGATGGTCCTGACGCGACCGTCGTGCCCCGTTTCGCGCCCGCCCTCGATGGACAGGACGGTGAACGGCACGTCGAGGCGTACTCGGTAGGTCCGGCGTCGAAGACCCTCCAGCCGCGCCGTGTAGAAGGCGCCGTCGACCGACGCCTCGATGATGCGAAGGCGCTGGGACGCGTCGCCGAGCCTCAGCGGCGCCTGTTCGGGGATCAAGGTGATGCCGGCGTTGACCGACGCTCCGGGCCGGCCCTGAGGTCGGCCGGCTTCGCAGGCGTCGATGGAGCCCCACACGTTCAGCGTGTCCGCCCCGGGCGGAATCGGCGGATCGACGACGGCCGGCAGGCACGAGCCCGCCCGGTCGCTCATCTGGAACGTCACGGTGCCCTCCGCGTCCCGGCGGATCTCCAGGTCACCTCGCGCACCGCGCCAGCGGAGGTTCTTCACGCGCAGGAAATCCCAGCCCGGCGGCAGATGGGGTGCCAGCCTTAGTTCGCCCTCGCGCTCCTCGAGGCCGACCAGGCCGCGCATCACGCCCGAGACGAAGCCGGTGGTGGCGAAGAGTTGATGCGGGACGGCGGCGTCGATCGATCGGAGCACGTCGCCCGAGAACAGCTCCGGCAGGTAGCCGCGTCCCTCGAGGAAGGTCAGCTCCGACAGCGCCTCGAGATACTGCCACGCGGCATCCGGCCGGCCGCCCTTGTAGAGCGCCAGCGCGGACCAGCCGGTCAGGAACGGCCACGACGCGCCGTTGTTGTAGGACAGCGGCTGATAGAGCTTGCTCTCCTTCGAGAGCATTCTCGCGCCCCAGTCGGCGCCGAGTCCCGCTCGCGCCAGCTCGTCGAGCTGGCCGTCCACCGCCCGGTGGCCGTCGTCGAACACGCCGCGCCAGATGCCGAACGCCGGCCACACGGTGGGCTCCGCCTGGCCCTTCCCGTCCTTCATCACCGCGAAATCGATCCGCCGCCCGCCATCGTCGAGGAATCGACGGTTGAGGGAGGCGCGGGCCTTGTCGGCCGCGGCTTGAGCGGTGGGAACGAACGACGCGTCGGCGATGGCCGCCAGGTCGCCCATCGCCGCCGCGGCCTCGGTCCACACGGAGCCGAGGAACACGTCGGTCAGGACGTCGCGGCTGCGCAGCGTGCCGGTCTCGACGGCCGCGAGGCCCGCCTTCGTGTTGTCCATCAGGCCGTCGCCGTCCTCGTCGGTCGAGACGCAGTAGTCGTACGCCTGGCGCATCGACGGCCAGAAGTCCTTCGCAAATGCCTCGTCGCCGCTCGCCTTGACGTAATCACGGATGGCGATGATGTAGAGCGGCGTCGTGTCGGCGTGGTAGTAGCCGTAAGGGTAGTCCTCGAACCAGCGGATGAAGCCGGCGCCTTGCGACAGCTCGTGCATCATCTTGCCGTCGGCGCGCTGCCGCTTGCGGAGGAACTCGAGCGACTGGCGGACCGTGTCGAGATCCCCGTACGCGGAGATCGCCCACGCGTTGATGAACGCGTCGCCGCCGAAGAACCAGCCGAAGCCCGGGCGCTCGGTCGTGCCNNCCCTTGTCGAGCGCGACCTTGCCCCACTCGAAGGCCAGATCGAACCGCCTGTCCGGCGATTCGATGCTCGTCATCTCCTCGCGAAGCTGCCGGTAGTGCGCGAACGACTCGCGGTAGAGCGCCTCCGGCGAGGCGACGAGCGCCGCGTACGTTTTCTTCGCCGCGTCCAGCTTCTCGACGCTGGCGGTGATGACGATCGGGACGAGGCCGCGGGCCGCCATCTCGGGCGTGATACGGATGGCGAACTGCGACGGCGCGTCGGGCAGGTTGTGGGCGGGTTGCTCGGGCGGCGTCAGGGCCAGCGGCGACCCGACGAGCGCGGCGTTCTTCCCGCTGCCCTCGCCGATGACGTAGGCCTTGAGCGTGTCATCCCAGTAGCTGTACTGGCCGCCGAGCGCCGCCGGCCACATCGGCTTCAGGTCGGGACGGAACTTCACGTAGACCGTCAGGGGCTCGGTCGTTCTGACGTCGAGCAGCACCAGGCCTCCCGGCTGGTCGAGTGGCACGAGCCACGTCGCGTCCACCGTGAAGGCGGCGTGCGAATAGCGCACCGTGGCCGCCTCGGGCCTGATGTCGACGGTCGAGGCCAGGCTCTCGCCGGGAATCGGGTCGGCGTAGGCCGCGATCCCGAACGACAGGTGGAAGTCGTGGAGGATCTTGAGCGGGTAGGCCCACGCCTCGAAGCTGCCGTCCTCGCGGCCGAGGAACGCGGCGCGGCGGCCGGAGGCTTCCATGTACCGGGTCGGTCGGGCGTCGCCGGCCATCGCGATCGGGTTCGGGTCGCGGACGAACCGGAGAATGAGGCCCACGACGGGGTCGGCCGCGCGGCACGGCAGCGCGATGGCAACGGTGACGAGCACCGACGCGACGAGCGTCTTCATCGCGGGTAGTATAGTCGCCGTCCGTGTGTAGGGCGGGCCTCTAGGCCTGCCAGTCAATAGACCGCCGGCGGCGGGTACGGTCGCGGCTGAACCTGCGCGGGCCGCAGTTTCCGCACCGTCGTCGAGAACTGCGCCGCGGCGTCGAGCACCGCGACCGCCAACGGCTCCCCGGCCGGCAGGCGCTCGCAAGCGAGCTGCGCGACGGCCGCGTAGTGCCACGCCACGAGCGCGCCGCCGCGGAACCGGTCGAGCACGCCCAGGCCGTCGCGGCGGACGTCCTCGAGCGTGCAGCTGATGTTGTGCAGCGCGTCGGCCGCCTTGAGCGCCGCCTCGTCCGGGGCCGCCTTCGCCAGGTAGTCGAGCTGTTCCTTCTTCCGCTCGAGCCAGTCGCGGGGACGCTGGCCGTCGTTCTTCGACTCGGTGACCGCCATCACCAGATCGAACACCTTCGGGCCGAACTCGTCGCACAGGAACCGGAGGAACGCCTCCCTGAACTCCCACGTGCCGGCCGGCACGACCAGCCGGCCGCGTCCGTCCGCCTCGCTCAGCCGCTGCTGCAGGTCGAGGTTCTCGTACCGGGCATCCTCGACCGCGTCGTGCAGCAGGCCGGCCGTGACCAGGTCTTCGTGGTAGCCGTGGTCTTCGAGGATGCGCGCGACCGCGACCGGGTGCTTGATGTAGGGGACTTGGGTGCCTTTACGCAAGGCGCCGGCGTGGACGATGTTCGCGATCTGGAACGCGCGGTCGAGACGTGGCGACGGATGGGCGAACATCTCGGTCATGTCACCTCCGCACGACGAGTGGCCGCGCCGCTACTTGGTGGCGATCGATCGCCTGAAGACGACCGGGATCGTGACGTCGGCCGATCCGCGCCTGACGACCAGCGTCGCCGAATCGCCCCATCGCTTGTCGGCCATCAGGCGGCTGAACGTCTCTTTGTCGGCGAGCGGCACGCCGTCGAACGACTGCAGCACGTCGCCGACCTTGATGCCGGCCTGCGCGGCCGGCGACCCGTCCTGCACGATGATGACCCGGCGCGCAGCGTCGCCGGCGCCGACCGCCGTGGAGGTGCCCATCGACGGGTAGGCCGAGTCGATCTCGTCGAGGACGCCCCACGTGAAGTTGGCGTAGGACGCCTGCGTGTCCTTCCGCAGCACGCGGCCCTGCGACCCGACCGGCACCGGGATGATGCTCGTGATCTGGCCGTCGAACCACTTCCGGGCCTGCCGCTCGATGCCGAGGCCGTAGGCGACGTGGCCGCTGCCCACGAGCACGACCATGATCGCCTTCGGATCGTTCGCCTGCTTGATCGCCTGCACGGCGTTGAAGCCCATGGTCGCGTCCCAGGTCGCCTGGGCGCTGAGCATGTTCATCCACATCTCGTCGGGCATGTCGCCGCCGTGCACGGGCCCGCCTGCGCCCTGCTGGTCCTCGAACGTCGTCTTGAAGAAGGTCATGTGATCGGCACTCGACACGTCGATGTCCTTCGGGATGTGCGCGGCCTCCTCGGGCGTGAGGTTCGCGAGCCCCTTCTTCCGGACCGCCGAGACGATCTCGCGCGGCGTGTTGACGGCGAACATCGGCGCGTGGCCCTGGCGGGCGAGCCAGAAGATGTCGCGGTAGTAGAGCCAGTTGTAGCCCCAGTTCTCGTACCAGCGCGAGGCGCGGAGGAACTCCTCCTCGGTGACCGCGGCGTCGCGCCACTGGTCGAGGAAGCGCTGCTCGGTGTAGGGGTACATCTCGAGGCCGATCATCACGTGCCGCCCCGAGCCGATGAGCGCGCTCAGCACCCGGTACTGCACGCTGTGGAACTCGACGCTCGTGTGCTCCTCGCCGATGAGCAGCAGCCGCGTGCCGCCGAGGCGGGCGGCCAGTTCGGCCGGCGTGATGACCTCGCCGGTCTTCGTGTCGGTGACCCCGTCGAGCACCACCGGGGCCACGCGGTCCTTCCGGGCGGGGTCCCCGATGGCGAGATGCAGCAGTTTGTCGGCCGCTCGCGCCGTCGGGGCCGCGAGCATCGTGGCGAGAACGACCAGGGCGAGGCGAAGGAGGAAAGCGGGTCTCGGCATGGCAAATGCTACCACGGGTCCGCGGGGGAGTCGGAACTGACGATCGAGAGGTCTGGGGCCGTCGCGCGCTTGAGGCTGCTCCGACCGGAGCGTATGATTCGCCTCGTCGGAGGTGGACATGGCAGCCGGACGAAGAACAGGTGTCGTAGCGCTGGTCGGCGGGTTCGCGCTGGCCACGGCCCTGACCGTGGGCCCGCCCGGAACCTCGGCGATGGGCCTCGCCCCCCGCGCGGCGCAGGCACCACGGCCGTCGCCGTCGAGGAGCGTCGTCTTCGGTGTGGACCACGTGTACGGCACGCTGGCCTTCAAGGGCGCCATCGAGCGGGCCGACCTCGGCGAGGAGTACGAATACCGGCCGCACATCGCCATCACGTTCCGGCCAAACGAGCGGACGAACCGCGTGCCCGTCGCCAATCTCGCCATGTGCCAGTTGGTCGCGACGATCCCGAACCCGGAGGGAGGACGGGCGACGGTCCTCTCGCGCCAAACCGAGGCGGCCGCCGTGCTCCTCAGCGTGGACGGCGAGACGAAACCGCTGCCGGAGGTGACGTTCCGCCTCCCGAAGTCGATTGCCGCGGCGGCCGGGCATATCGGCCTCGACGTGACCGACATGCACCTCTTGTGGCCCATTCCCGTCGAGCTCAAGTGAGCAGGACAGTGTGACAACCGTGCTGGCCGCAAGCCGCCGGCCGCGAGTCGCAAGCCCGGTTGACCCCTTAGCCGTCAGTGATCGGCCGTCAGCCCCCGGGCGGACACCGCTGGGCGACCAGCACTTGACGCCGCCCCTCGCGTGAGCCACGATTCCTCGCCCATGCCCGAGCTTCTCCTGATCCTCGTCGTCGTGCTCCTCGTCGCCGTGTTGGCGATCCTCGCCGCGCTGTGGCTGCGGCCGGCGAGCGCCAGCCTCTCCGCGGTTGAAACCCGGCTGGCCTCGATCGAAACCGGCCAGTCCCGCTTCGACGGCGTCTTGCAGGCATTCGCCACGCAGCTCGGGACCGGAAACGAGGCGACCGAGCGCCGCATGGAGGCGCTCCGGAAGGCCGTGGAGGATCGGCTGACCGCCCTGCAGACCGACAACGCCGTGAAACTCGACCAGATGCGGGCGACGGTGGACGAGCGGCTGCAGACCACTCTCGAGACGCGGCTCGGCGAATCGTTCCGCGCCGTCAGCGAGCGCCTGGAACAGGTCCACCGCGGCCTGGGAGAGATGCAGGCGCTGGCTTCCGGCGTCGGCGACCTCAAGAAGGTGCTGACCAACGTCAAGACGCGCGGTACGTGGGGAGAGGTCCAGCTCGGCTCGTTGCTCGAGCAGGTGCTCGCGCCGGGCCAGTACGAGGCCAACGTCGCGACCAGGCCGGGCAGCGCCGAGCGCGTCGAGTTCGCGATCAAGATGCCCGGGCGCGCAGGAGATGACGCTGGCGTCGTCTGGCTGCCGGTCGACGCGAAGTTCCCGCAGGAGGACTATCAGCGCCTGATCGAGGCCGCCGACCGCGGCGACGCGGAAGCCGTGGAGACCGCCGCCCGCCAGCTCGAGGCGCGCATCAAGACGTCGGCCCGCGACATCCACGACAAGTACCTCGACCCGCCGCACACCACCGATTTCGGCGTGCTGTTCCTCCCGACCGAGGGGCTCTACGCCGAGGTGCTGCGCCGGCCGGGCCTCGCCGACGCCGTGCAGCGCGACGCTCGCGTCGTCGTCGCCGGGCCGACCACGCTGTGGGCGATCCTGAACAGCCTGCAGATGGGGTTCCGGACGCTGGCGATCGAGAAGCGTTCGAGCGAGGTGTGGGCCCTGCTCGGCACGGTGAAGACGCAGTTTGCGAAGTTCGGAGACTTGCTCGAGGGCGTGCAGAAGAAGCTGCAGGAAGCCTCGAACAAGATGGACGACGTCGCGAGGAAGAGCCGCACCATCCAGCGCAAGCTGCGCGACGTGCAGGTGCTGCCGGCCGGCGAGAGCGCCCCGCTGCTGGTCGCACCGTCCGCCGCGGACGATTCGGCCGAGCCCGACGACGGCGACGAGGAGAACGACAGAGCCTGAGTTCGGCTTGAGTCCTGAGTCTTGAGTCCT
>PMKG01000281.1 GCA_003157675.1 Acidobacteriota bacterium | reverse complement strand
TTGGTCTCGTAGGACTGGCCCCCATGAGAGTACCGATAGTTCGCGGGCGTGGAGAAGTAGGGATCGCGGCTATAGGTGGCGGCCTTCTGACTCTGGACCGTCACCTGCTGCTGATGGAGGCGCGCCACGTACTGCTGCTGAACGGCGTACTGCGCGTGGCGGTTCTGCTGCTGCAGCTGGGCTGTCTTTGGCTGTGCCACTCGCTGCTGCTGAGTCAGATGATCACGATACTGCGTCAACCGCTGTTGCTGCTGAGTGACCAGCGCCTGCTGATGCTGCTTGTTTCGCGCCTGGTCCTGCTTGGTCTGCGCCTGCTGCTGCTTCTGTTGATCCTTCGGTGTCTGGCCCTGTCGTGGCGTCGCGTAGGTCGATGCGCTCAACCCGAGCAGCGCCACCGCGCCGATGCCGGCCGCCACGACCAGCCGATTCCGAACATTGACTCTCATTGCCCACCTCATTTCATGGTCCGTTATCGATGGGCGGGCCCTTGGATCATGGGCCCGCCCGTTGTTACCCCGACGTCAATCGCTCGCCCTGCGGATAGGAGACAGGTGCCACTCGCACAATTCACAATAGGGCTCTACCCGACGGGTGTCTGTGCAGTAAAGGACGTTCGCATCGACCATTCGCCACCTGGCACGCCCGCTCGGCGGTATGCACAAGTGGACAGACGCCGCGGCCTCGACCGGCCTAGGTTCAAAGGCGCTCGGACACGCACAGAGCGCAATGTGAGAGGACGTCGAGGCGAATCATGAGTCTCACAACAGTCAGCACGACAGAATGGGCCTTGATCGTTGGTCTCGCCGTGGTTCTCCTCGCAGGCATCGCCGCATTCCTTTGGCGCCGAAAGCGCCGGACTGAGAGACTTCGCACTCAGTTCGGTGGCGCTGAATACGCCCGCGCCGTGGAGAGCGGCGGCAACCGGCGGCACGGGGAAGCCGGGCTCGAAGGGCGTACACAGCAAGTCGAGGGTTTTCACGTTCGGCCGCTCGCGGCAGCCGATCGCGCGCGCTTCGTGGAGTCCTGGCGTGGAGTCCGGGCGCGCTTCGTTGACGGCCCCGCCGGAGCGGTAACGGAAGCGGACCAGCTGCTGGGTGATGTGATGTCGGCGCGGGGATATCCGGTCAGTGACTTCGAACAGCGGGTGGCAGATATCTCCGTGGATCATCCACTGGTGCTGCAGAACTACCGTGCTACTCATGACATCGCCCTTCGGCAGAAGCTGGGGCAGGCCAGCACCGAAAAGTTGCGCCAGGCGATGGTTCATTACCGGACGCTTTTCGACGAGCTGGTCAACGAGCCGGAGGTGCCTCTCATGAAGGGTGCATCGTGAGCTCGAGGATTGCAGAGCAAGCTGAACTGTGAGGGCGCCGAAGATCAATGATCGAGGTACTCCCATAGCCTGGTCGCGGAGGCGATGAAGCGCCTGGCGGAAATATTCGCGGAGGAACGGGCGACACTCGAGGGGCAGTGGGGTCGCGACGAGACCGTCTCGACCGAGAATCTCCGGCTCGCGCTGCGCCGCTACCGGTCGTTCTTTGGCCGTCTTCTTTCGGTGTAGGCGGATCATCCCTCGGGCAGGAGTGAAGAAGGACCTGCCATGTCTGACCACACGCCCAGGCCAGGGCGTTCGGGCGCCGCGTCTTTCGTATGCCCCTGTGTCATTGGGCATCCTGCACCGAGACGACCAGCGCTAGATTCAGCCACCGCGTCCCGTGTCCGTCTGTCACCCTCACCCACCCGTGGTCGATCCGGTTGATCGTACAGGTGCTGACCGCCCCGGCACTTGGCTGGATCACGTATCGGCCGCCCACGCGGAGGAAATCGGCAGGCGCCAGTGTGATCACGCTGGCGGCGGTCAGCGTGACCGCCGTATCTGGCGCGATCGACACCTGCCACGGTCCAGACTGCACCGCGCGCACCGTCGGGTCGTTGACGACCAGGACGGGAGCGGCACCCGGCGACGGCAGGCCTGGCACCTGCGATTGCGAATGAGTCACCGCCGTCGAGATGACGACAGCTGAACTGATTAGAGCGAGCGTGGCAACGAGCGTGCGCAAACGTGGCATGGGTCTCCTCCAGCATGTCCGCCCTCGACCGGCGAGTGGCGGGACCTAAACTACAGCAGACAATTGGCTCGCAGACAAGCCTCTCAGCCAGCAATGTTGAGGGTGGACAGATACTGACCGCCGGTGACTGACCCGGGGGGCCTGACAGTTGCCTCCGGACTGTTGGAGGCTGTCGGACGCGGCGCTTGCCTGCAGGTATCCGTGGCGGGTGTTCAAAACTGCACATCTCGGAAGGAGAAGACGTGGAAGATCTGGACCTGAGGGAGAAAGATGTCACGTCAACCTGTTGACCAGCTCGATTGGGAGCGGTACGAACAGCTGAACCGCCCTGGGCTGCCCGGACTGACCGGGTTCGAGGGGCGCGGTTCACTGTCGGGGCCAGATGTGATGCATCACGCTCAAGGTGGCACGCCGAGCGCCCGTCGCAAGGAGATCGCGCAGGCGAAGACGCACAGGCGGGTTCGTGTGGCGACAGCTGGCGCGACACGAAAGGCACGCGGCTACAACAGCCGGTCCTTCCCAGCTCAGCTGGCACTCTAGGAACCGCGATGAGTTGGGAGTTGTCGTTGCGCTTCTCCTCGTCGGCCGATGTGGCCGACAACCCGGAAACCGGTACCACCGAAAGGCCGGCTGTTGGGTGCATGTGATGTTAGGGTTCGTGAACTTGCGTGCTAGGTAGAAACCCAATAAGGTCACGTGCGAATTCCTCAGCGTGATATAAACCCAGCAGTTGTGAGCTCGGTTGCCTCAGCTGAGAAGTCCGGGTAATTTGAGAGACCTGCGCTGCCGGTGGCCTGGTCGCTCCCATTTGCACGTCGGTGTGTGAGGAGACTGAACGAATCGAGGAAGCGCCATGGTGCGTGGGCAAGGCCCGCTGGTCGTCTGCCGAACCGTCGGGTCGCTGTTGATTGCTTTGATGGTCACCGCGCGGCCATGCGAAGCACAGCCGGCGCGGGATATGCCCGCCAGGCCCCTCACGGGCACCGGCACCATCGCCGGCCGCATCCTCGTCGCGGGCGAGCGCAACTCCCCGGTGCGGCGCGCTCGCGTCGCGCTCGAATCCGACGCTGCCGGTCAGTCGCGGATCACCGACAGCGACACCGACGGCCGGTACCGCTTCGCCAGTCTCCCGCCGGGCGCCTACCGGCTGCGCGCGGACAAGCCATGCTTCGTCACGTGGGGCTACGGCAGCCGACACGCGTTCGACCCCGGCCAGCCGATTCAACTTGGTGCCGGGGCCGCGCTGACCGCCGACGTCGCGATGCCTCGGGGCGCGGCGCTGGATGGGCGCGTCGTCAACGACGTGGGCGATGCGATCGCCAACGCCGTCGTCTCTGCGTGTCGCATCACCTACGGACCCTACGGCCGCCAGGTCGCGGTGATCAAGGAAGCGCGCAGCGATGACCTTGGCCGCTACCGTATCCACAGCCTGCCCGCCGGCGACTACCTGGTGCGCGCCAGCGGGGACCTTGTCCCCGCTGGCGACCGTGGAGTGCCTGGCGCCCGCCCGACCGGCATCGGGCAGACCTACTATCTCGGGACCGGCAATCTCTCCGAGGCGGAACGTGTGACCACCACGTCCGGGCGCGACGCGGCCGGACTCGACTTTCGGCTGCTGAGCGTCACGCTGGCCCGCGTGACACTCACCGTGCTCGACAGCAACGGCAAGCCACCCTCAGTGCTCGGCATCCGGATGCAGCGCGTGGGTGCACCGCCTGGTGAAGTGCGCGGCTCGTACCTGCCGTCCCAGCCGAACCAGGCGTTGTTCGACCGGGTTCCTCAGGGTGAGTTCTGGCTCATGGCGGCCACCGCTGGCGTCTCGGGCGGAGCACCTGAGTTCGCGGTGACTCGAACGGTTGTGGACGGACGCGACATGAAGCTCACGCTGACGACACACCCGGGCCTCAGCGTGGTCGGCCGTGTCGTGCCAGCGAAGGGATCGACGGTCGCTCCCGCGTTCGGCGGAATCCATGTGCAGGTGGAACCGGTCGGCTTCGACCTGCCCAACCCCGCCGGCTCGCGCTCGCCTGCGCAGGCCGCGCCGGGGGTTGCCCAGGACGGCGCGTTCACGCTGACGAGCGTCTTCGGGCCGTCGTTGTTCCGCCTGGCGGGTTTGCCGGCCGGATGGGCGCTGGTATNNGACCAGGAGATCATCGACACGCCGATCGATCTCGTTGCCGCCGACACGCCCTCGGATCGTTCCCTGACCATGGTCGTGACTCGCGCGACCGGCGACATCAGCGGTTCGGCCATCGACGGGCAGAAACAGTCGGTCCCGAACGCCCGCATTGTCGTGTTCCCGGAAGACCCGCAGCTGTGGACACCGTCGTCGCGCTTCGTCAGGAGCGTGCTCGCGGATCACAGCGGGGCGTTCGCCATGGCCTCGCTGCTTCCCGGAAAGTACTTCGTGGCAGGCGTCCCATGGATGGACTCCGGAGCCTGGCTCGATCCAGAGATGCTCGGACGCCTCCGCGCCCAAGTGCAGCCGGTCGTGATTTCGGCCGGCGAGAAGCTGTCGGTCACGGTGACCGCCGGGGAAGTGCGATGAGAATCAGAACCTGCTTGGCCAGCATCATCGCGGCGGTCGCCGTGGCTTCGGCCGCGGCTGCCCAGGAGCCGCCAGACACACCGAAGGGCACGGGATCGATCGCGGGCCGCGTGACCGCTGGCGACACGGGACGCCCGATCCCCGGCGCGACGGTGACCACGATTTCATGGGACTCGATGCGGATGGCGAAGATCGCCCGGACGGACGCCGACGGTCGATACGAGTTGACCGGGCTGCCGGCGGGTCGCTTCGAATTCAGCGTGGAAGCCCCTGGCTACCTCGCGTGGCAACTGGGCAACCCGTTAAGGGAAGGCGTTCCGCCCGTCGATGTGGAGGACGGCGCACGCGTCAAGGCAGCGGATGTGGTGATGTGTCGCCCGGGCGCCATCGAGGGCGTGCTGCTCGACGAGTTCGGCGATCCCGCGCCGAACGTGTCGGTCCAGGTGGCGCGGCTTCAGTTCGCGGCTGGCCGGAAACGCTTGATGCCGGTGGGCGGCGGTGCGGCGCGCATCACCGACGATCGCGGGCACTTCCGCGTCACCGGCCTTGCGCCGGATTCCTACTACGTCCTGGCGCTCACGGGCGCCTTCGCCGGGTCTTCGGACGCTGGCGGAGCGGCCGACACGGAAGGCCCCGCGTGGTTCGCACAAACCTACTACCCCGGCACCGCCGAGGTGGGAGACGCACAGCGCATTGCGGTGAAGCGCGGCGAAACCGCCGACGGCGTTGGCTTCTCGTTGGTCCCGGCGCGGACGGTCGATGTGAGCGGAACGGTGGTCGACGGCGAGGGTCTCCCGGCCGCCCGTTCGAGCGTGCTCTTGTCCGTCCGCGACTCGCTGGGGTCGGTTGAGTTTCTGACCGCACGGACGGGCGGCGGCGCGAACGGCCGCTTCAAGTTCCGCAACCTGTCGCCCGGCGTTTACACCATCCAGGCCTGGGGACGGCCGATCACCCAGGCCGGCAACCTCAACTCGGCGGAGTTCGGCTGGCTGCCGCTCAACGTCGCCGGCAGCGAAGTGACGGGCCTCGTCGTGAGGACGTCACGCAACGCAGCCGCGCGCGGGAGGGTGGTCTTCGAAGAAGGGGCCGTTCCGCCGATTCCATTCCGCCAGGTGCGCGTCGCGGGACGGCCAGTCGAGTTCGACTCGGCGCCGATCGCCGGAGGGCCCAGCCCGACCACCATGAACGAGGATGGAACGTTCGAGATCCAGAACCTGTCGGGCCATTGGGTCATCAGGCCGGACGTGACGTCGGCCGACTGGACCTTGAAGAAGGTGACGCTCGGCGGCAAGGACGTCACGGACGTCCCCATCGAGTTCAAGGACAAGGATGTCGACGGCCTGGAAGTCGTGCTGACGACGCGGAATCCGTCGCTCGGCGGTGCGGTGCTCGACGATCGTGGCCGGGCGATCGGCAACTTCAGCGTCATCGTCTTTGCGGCTGATTCCAGGCGATGGACCTTTCCTTCGCGGTTCGTCGCACTGGGCCGGCCCAGCCAGCAGGGCCGGTACAAGGTCGGCGGGCTGCCTCCTGAGGACTACTTGGTCGTCGCGGTCCCGCCGATCACCGGTGGTGAGTGGCAGGACCCTGAGTTCCTCGAGAGCCTGCGCCCTCTCGCCCAGCCGGTCACGCTTGTCGAGGGCGACGCGAAGTCGATCGACCTGCGGCTCAAGCGATAGGCTCACGATACGAACGCCAGCCGCACGCGATCGGTTTTCCCCGGGACTCGCCGGTCGTTCGTGGCGGTGTGCCCAGCGTACGACGCCGTGACCACAACGCTCACCCGCCCAGAGGTGCCGCTGGATGACGTCTCTTCAGTCCTTTGCGAGTCGGCCCAGAGTTGACCGGGTCGTGCGGGTTCGCGGGCAGTTAGCGTCTCAGAAGCCAGTTGATTTCCAAGACGCTCTCCAGCGACGACAATCGCGCTCGCAAACTTCACCGCATTGAGCGCCGAACGGGCTCCAAGCGGTCGGCGTTACCCACAACCAGAGGGGCGGAAATTTCGGTTTGGGTTTCTCTTCAGTTTTTCCGGCTCCTGATCCGGGGAAGTACCGCTATGCCTGTGCCCCGGACGCGGCGCGCTCAACCCAGGCCTCACGCCCCAACGCGCTCCATCGCACCGCCGCTTGCNNCCGAGGCTGTTGTCTCGTCGGTGGTGCATGGCGTCGGGCGTTGGGTCGGCCGCGGTCGCGGCCGACCCCAGGAGGATGACCTCACAGTGCTCGTCGTCGACTGCCGGTCCGCCCACCGACCCAAGACGCTGCTCTGAGCATCACAGACGCCTCGGCCTGCGGCGGACGCCGGGCCGGCCAGTCCTCTCCATCGCGGCAACGGTCCCTCGCCTTATCCTGCTGGCCAGCGTGCCCCATGGGGTTCGAAACGCAAGGGTCTACTACTTGACAGTGAAAACTCCTACTTCCGGATCCGCCGACGAACGACTCCCGCGAGGCCAATCAGGCCGCTGCCGAGAAGCAGCATCGACGCGGGTTCGGGCACCGGCACGGTCCAGTCCTGGCCGCCAGGCTGGTTCGGATACCCGTCGACCACGTCGAGCCAGATGGCGTTGCCGGTCGAGTTCGAGTTGATTCCAGCCAGCCAGGTGTTGGCCAGATTCACCGCGGCCGAATTGCCCGTCACCGTGAACCATCCCGAGTTCAGACTGTAGCCGCTGGTCGGGTTCTCAAAGGCCACTTCCCAGATGGCCAACTGCAGCGCGCCAGCGGTCACACCGCTCGCGTCCCCGGCAGCCAGATTGTAGTAGGTCTGCATCAGGTAGCCGATCTTCGGCCCAGCCCCTGGCTCGGCGTTCGGCGGCGCATCCCCTGGCAGCCCGGGGTACTGCGCGATTGGCCGCTCGACCATGCTCTCGGGGCTGTAGAGATAATCGAAGAAATCCAGACAGTAGCCGGCCACCGTTCTTCCGCTGTCGGCAACGACGCCCGACAGCAGGAGCTGACCGGCGAAGTTGCCGTACGAATAGCTGGAAGGGTTGCCGCTACTATTGCCGTATACAGCCTGGAACCCCGTAATGCCGAGTCCCGTGCCCACGAAGGACACGCTGTCCGCTTGCGCCGCTGCCACCGGCAGCAGTGCGAGCACTGCCAGCATGATGAGGATCTTTTTCATATGTCGTGCGCCTCCAGCGCACACCCGGAGCAGCGACGGTTCTTGGTCGCGCGGCCCAGTCTGGATCGGCAATGGAGCAAGAGATGTGCCGGACCCAGTCGGTTGTCACAAAGGACAACTGGATTCTCGTATGTCAAAGCGAAACGGGCACTTGGATCGATCCGGTAAGATTGAAACCGGCCTTCGAAGTCCGACTTAGGGCAGACTTCAGTCGCCAAGACGTGGGCTTGGCGGGATTTGGCCAGACGTGAAATCAATCCGAGAGTATTCTCCGCGCCGTCATCGCGCATCGTTCCGCGAGTTCTCCGGCAAGAGGACACACATGAAGGGAGATGACGATGGCCGAGACAAGGATGGATCTGTCGACGTTCGTCGGCACGCTGCTTGAGGAGCAGGACGTGAACGCCACGGTGGAAGGAGACCTGCGACCCCTCTCGCAGTGGCGTTGGGCAGCCTCCAGGCGAACGCTGAATGCATCGTGAAGGTGTTCCTGCACTACATGGAACACGGCGGGCAGAACATCACGCGCGAGCTGTTCGAGCAGAATCTGGCTGAGAAGATGGGCGATCCTGAGTTTCTCGCGGACATCAGCCTGCTGCTATCGGAGGGTTACACGTGGGATCCGGCAGCGGAGGCGCCCCTGGTCTCTCGGCGGCTGATCGAACTGCTGCCGGGCGATCCGTGGAAAAGGGGCGCGTAGAGCGAACCGGGGGGTTGTCCGCCTCCGCTCGCGCACTGGAGTTCCCAGGATTTCGTGGACAGGAGCTAGCATCCGCGTAACAGCGGAGGGCGAGTCCAATGTCCACACGACGGTTGGCCCGGCGGGTCCGCTCCACGTACGAGTTCATCAAGACTCATGGCGACCGTTACAGCGTGCAGGCCATGTGTCGCGTACTGGGGGTGGCCCCGAGTGGTTACTACGCCTGGCTCAAGTGCCCGCTCTCGAATCGAGCCCAAGAGGATGCCCGGCTGCTTCGCTTGATTCGGGCATTCTTCACCGCAAGCCAGGGGGTCTACGGCGCGCCTCGCGTCTTCCTGGACTTGCGGGAGGCGGGAGAGACCTGCCGCAAGCATCGCGTCGCGCGGCTCATGCGCGAGCACAACCTGCGGGCGCTTCACGGGTATCGGACACGGCGTTGGTCGGTCGGGAAGCCCGCTGTTCTGATCCCGAACCTCCTGCAGCGGCAATTTACGGTGACACGCCCGAATAAAGCGTGGGTGACGGATATCACCTCCATTCGGACGTGGCGGGGGTGGCTCTACTTGGCCGTCGTCATGGATCTCTTCTCCCGCAAGATCGTCGGCTGGTCCGCCGGCCCCACCATTCGGCAAGAGCTCGTGCTCAACGCGGTCTTGGCAGCCGTGCGCCGCAGACGGCCACGGGGCACGCTGATTCACTCGGATCAAGGTACGCAATTCGGCTGTGACGCGTGGCGGCGCTTCTGCCGAGCCAATCACCTCGAGCCGAGCATGAGCCGCAAAGGGAACTGCTGGGATAACGC
>PMKG01000105.1 GCA_003157675.1 Acidobacteriota bacterium | reverse complement strand
GTGCCGGGCGTCGGCAAGAGCACGTTCATCGAGGCGCTGGGCACCTACCTCACCGGCGAGGTCGGGGAAACGGTGGCCGTGCTCTCGGTCGACCCGTCCAGCCCGCGCTCGGGCGGCAGCATCCTCGGCGACAAGACGCGGATGGAGCGCCTCGCCACCGACGACCGGGCGTTCATCAGGCCGTCGCCTTCGCGCGGCCATCTCGGCGGTGTCGCGCGCCGGACGCGCGAGGCGATGCTGCTGTGCGAGGCCGCCGGCTACCAGAACCTCTTCATCGAGACGGTCGGCGTCGGGCAGTCGGAGACGACGGTCCGGTCGATGACCGACTTCTTCCTCCTGCTGATGCTGGCCGGCGCCGGCGACGAACTGCAGGGCATGAAGCGCGGCATCCTCGAGATGACCGACCTCATCGCCATCAACAAGGCCGACGGCGACAACCGCGCCCGCGCCGATCGCGCGCGGCACGTCTACGAGAGCGCGCTGCACCTGTTCCCCGCCAGCGCCGACGGGTGGACGCCCCGCGTGATGATCTGCTCGGCCCGCACCCGCGACGGCATCGCCGGCATCTGGCAGGCGATCCTCGAGCACCGCGCGCTCGTCGAGGCGAACGGGTGGTTCGCCCGGCGGCGCGAAGAGCAGTCGCTCGGGTGGATGCGCGAGGCGCTCCTCTACGGCCTCGAGCACGAGCTGCGCCGCGACGCGTCGATCGACGCCCACCTCGCCGCCATGCAGGCCGACGTGAAGCGCGGCCGGCTGAGCCCGTTCCGCTCCGCCCGGGAACTGCTGGCCCTGTTCCACAAACGATAGGGCACTGTCGAGCTTCGGCGCATACCCGGCACATCGTTTGCCGTCCCGGCCGCAACCCGCTACACTGCTGTTCTCACCCATAAGTCAACGCCACGCGGCGGTCGGCCGGCTGACCGTCCGTGCAGGAGAGCAGGGATCGATGGGAGGTCGGCACGATGACAACCGTTCGGGACTTGCTGAACGCCAAGGGCCGCCAGGTCCACGCCATCGCCCCGGAGGCCACGGTCTTCGACGCACTCAAGCTCATGGCCGATCGGAACATCGGCGCCGTGCTGGTCGTCGATCGCGAGGAACGCCTCGTCGGGATCCTGTCCGAGCGCGACTACGCCCGCAAGGTGGTGCTCCACGGACACACCTCGCGCGAGACGCCGGTGTCGGCCATCATGACGGGCTCGGTCGTGTGCATCCCGTCGGAGACGACGATCGACGAGTGCATGGGCCTGATGACCGTGCGCCACATCCGCCACCTCCCCGTCACCGAGAACGGGCGGCCGGTCGGCATGGTGTCGATCGGCGACATCGGCCGCGCGATGATCGAGAACCAGGGATTCGTGATCGACCAGCTCGAGCGCTACATCACTGGCGTCCGGTAGCGGCGTCACGCGCGCGGGCGGCGAGGAGAGTCAGGTGAGCGACGAGCACGATGACACCCCAGGCGCCGACCGGAGGTCCGACGAGGAATGGCGGTCCGCGCTGACGGCGGAGCAGTACCGCGTGCTCCGGCAACACGCGACGGAACCGCCGTGGTCGCACCCCTACAACACGGAACATCGCCAGGGCCGGTACGTGTGCGCCGGGTGCGGTGCGCCGCTCTTCGCCTCAGATGCGAAGTTCGACAGCGGGTCGGGCTGGCCCAGCTATTTCGAGGCGTTCGATTCGGCGGTCGAGACCACCGTCGATCACAGCTACGGCATGGTCCGCGTCGAGATGCACTGCAGGCGCTGCGGCGGTCATCTCGGGCACATCTTCGACGACGGCCCGGCACCGAGCGGCAAGCGGTACTGCACGAACGGGATGTCGTTGCAGTTCGAGCCGGACGAGACGCCAGATCGCCAGCCCTGAAGGGCCGGCCTACACACGGTCGGAGAGCCAGAAGCCTGGAGCCTGAAGCCGGTCCTACCTCACGAACTTCCTGTACTTGATCCGATGCGGGCGGTCGGCCTCGGCGCCCAGCCGGCGCCGGCGGTCCGCCTCGTAGTCCTGGTAGTTTCCCTGGAACCACTCCACCTGGCTGTCGCCCTCGAACGCCAGGATGTGCGTCGCAATCCGGTCCAGGAACCAGCGGTCGTGGCTGACGACCAGCGCGCACCCGGCAAACTCCACCAGCGCGTCCTCGAGCGAGCGCAGGGTGTCGACGTCGAGGTCGTTGGTCGGCTCGTCGAGNNGTTGCGCTCGCCGCCCGACAGCGTGCCGACCAGCCGCTGCTGGTCGCGTCCCTTGAAGTTGAACCACGAAGCGTAGGCGCGCGAAGGCACGACGCGCTTCCCGATCTGGATCTCGTCCTGCCCTCCCGACACTTCCTCCCACACGGTCTTCGCCGCGTCGAGCACGTCGCGGTTCTGGCCGACATAGCCGAGTTTCACCGTCTCCCCGACCCTGAGCGTTCCGGCGTCCGGCCGCTCACTTCCGGCGATCATCCTGAACAGCGTCGTCTTGCCCGCGCCGTTGGGCCCGATGATGCCGACGATGCCGCCGCGCGGGAGCTTGAAGTCGAGGCCGTCGATGAGGAGGTTGTCGCCGTAGCCCTTCCGAAGCCCCTCGGCCTCGACGACGACGTCGCCCAGTCGCGGCCCGGGCGCGATGTAGATCTCGCCGCGCTCGATCCGCTGCGCGGAGTCCTGCGACAGCAGATCCTCGTACGCGTTCAGCCGCGCCTTGCCCTTGGCCTGCCGCGCGCGCGGCGACATGCGGATCCACTCCAGCTCGCGCTCCAGCGTCCGCTGCCGCCTCGCCTCCTGCTTCTCCTCGTGCTCGAGCCGCTGTGCCTTCTGCTCGAGCCACGACGAGTAGTTGCCCTGCCAGGGGATCCCCTGGCCACGGTCGAGTTCCAGGATCCAGCCCGCCACGTTGTCGAGGAAATA
>PMKG01000097.1 GCA_003157675.1 Acidobacteriota bacterium | reverse complement strand
GGCAGGAAGAGCATGTCGCCGCGGCCCAGCAGTTGCTCGGCGCCGTTGCCGTCGAGGATCGTGCGCGAATCGACCTTGGACATCAGCCGGAACGACACGCGCGCCGGCAGGTTGGCCTTGATGAGCCCGGTGACCACGTCGACCGACGGCCTCTGGGTGGCCAGGATCAGATGGATGCCGACCGCCCGGGCCATCTGCGCCAGGCGCGCGATCGACTCTTCGACGTCGTTGCTGGCGACCATCATCAGATCGGCCAGCTCGTCGATCACGACGACGATGTAGGGGAGCGTGCGGAACTCCTCGCCCGCGTCGGGCGTCTGTCCCTGTTCCATCGCGTGCCGCACGTTGCGGTTGTACTGATCGATGTTGCGGACGCCCTCGGCCGCGAGCGTCTTGTACCGCTCCTCCATCTCGTGCACGGCCCACGCCAGCGCGTTCGCCGCCTGCTTCGGGTCCACCACGACCGGCGTCAGCAGGTGCGGGATCTCCTCGTACATCCCCAGCTCGAGCCGCTTCGGGTCGATCATGATGAACCGCACGTCGTCGGGCGTCGCGCGGTAGAGGATGCTCGTGAGCATGGCGTTGATGGCCACCGACTTGCCCGTGCCGGTGGATCCGGCGACCAAAAGGTGCGGCATGGCGGCCAGGTCGGCGACGTAGGGTTCGCCGTGGATCGTCTTGCCCATCGCCACCGTCAGCTTCGAGCCTGAGCGTCGGAAGACGTCGGATTCGAGGATGTCGCGCAGCGAGATCTGCTCGCGGTTGGTGTTGGGGATCTGGATGCCGACCGTCGACTTGCCGGGGATCCGCTCGATCAGGATCGACTCGGCCTTGAGCGCGAGCGACAGGTCGTCGACGAGGCCGGTCACTTTCGCGTACTTCACGCCCGCGTCCGGTTTGAACTCGAACGTCGTGACCACCGGGCCGGGATGGATCTGAACCACGGAGCCCGCGACCGAGAACTCGTGACACTTCTCTTCGAGCAGCCTGGCCAAGTCCATCAGCTCGCGCTCGTCGATCTTGAACTCGGTCTTCGGCGCGTCGAGCAGCGCGAGCGGCGGCAGCATGAACCCCTCGCGCTTCTTCTCGGCCGGCGTGCGCGATTCGAAGTCTATGGGGATCGGCGCCGGCCCCTTCTCGGCGCGCTTCGGCGACGAGCCGGGCTTGGCGATCTCGGGCGTCACCCGCCGGCGTACTGGCGCTGCGGCGTCGCCGGGCCCCGGAGGCGCCGCGGCGGCAGACCTGGCTTCGCCGTCTCCGCCCTTGGCGGCGGACCGGTCGGCAGCCGCCTTCGCCTGCGCGGCCTTGATCTCGTCGGGGTTGCGGGCCGTGTGCTTCTTGACGATTTCCTGCCGCTGCTTCTCCTTCTGCCTAACCTCGCGCCGCTCGCGCAGCCTCGCCGAGAGGCCGGTCCACCACGCGGTCACGCTGCGGGCGAGCGACGAGAACAATCGGCCGAACGAGAACTGCGTGGCCAGAATGAGCGACAGCACCAGCAACGTCAGGATGACGATGATCGAGCCGGTGCGGTTGAGCGAGTCGGCGAGGAGCCGCGCCAGCACGATCCCGAGGTAGCCGCCCGCGCCGTTGGCGAAGCTGACCTTGCCGAGCGCCAGCGTCAGCAGCGCGCTCAGGCACGCAAACAGGAGCGCGGCCCCGACGAGCTTCGTGTACTTCGCGTCGATCGGCCGGCACCAGAACAGGCTCCACCCGGCGACGCCGAGCACGACGGGCACGAGGAACGCGGCGTAGCCGCATAGCTGGTACGACAGCTCGGCCAGGAACGCTCCGACGCGCCCGATGAAATTCGCGGGCGCGCCCTGCGCACCGGCGTTGAAGAACCACGTCGGGTCGGTCGGCTCGTAGGTGACGAGCGCGATCAGCCAGATGAGGGCGATGGCGAAGAGCACCACGCCCAGGAACTCGCTGACGCGCCGGGAAAAGGTCGAACCAGCAGCCAAGGCCTATATCTCCATGATGACCGGCAGTATCAGCGGCCGCCGCCCAGCGCGCTTCTTGAAGCAGCGGCGGAGCTCCACTCGTATCTTCTCACTGACCAGCCCGCGGTCGGTACGCTCCTCGACGCTGGTCTCGGCGAGCACCTCGCTGATGATGCGCGCCGCTTCGGCCATGAGCTCGTCCGCGTTCGGCTCGAGCACCAGCCCCCGCGTGATGATGTCCGGGCGCCCCTCGACCAGGCCCGTCTGCTTGTTGATGGCGATCACCGGCACGATCAGGCCGTCCTCGGCCAGGTGCCGCCGGTCGCGCAGCACTTCGTCGGCGACCTCACCGAGGCCCGGGCCGTCGATCAGCACGCGGCCTGTCGGCACGCGTCCGGCGATCCCGCCCGTCGTTCCGTCGAATCGCAACAGGTCGCCGTTCTCGGCGATGATCGCCGTCGACGGCCAGGACGCTCCGCTCGACAGTCGATCGGCGAGCCGGGCGTACCGCGACCGCTGCCTGAACTCGCCGTGGATCGGCACGAAGTATCGGGGACGCACCAGCGAGAGCATCAACTTCAACTCTTCCTCGCTGCCGTGTCCCGACACGTGGACGTGCCGGCTGGCGTCGGTCACGACGTCCGCCCCCCGCCGCGCGAGGTGGTTGACCACGCGATCGATCGCCCGCTCGTTGCCGGGGATGGCTCGCGCCGAGAAGACGACCCGGTCGCCGTGCTCGACGCCGACGTGGCGATGGGTCGCCAGCGCGATGCGCGACAGCGCCGCCATCGGCTCGCCCTGGCTCCCGGTCGTCACGCACAGCACCTGGCGGGCCGGGTAGCCGCGCACGTCGGCCTCTCGGATCAGCACGCCCGGCGGCACCTGCAGGTGCCCCAGATCCTGCGCCACCTGGGCGTGCTCGATCATCCCGCGGCCGACGAACGCGAGCTTCCGGCCAAACTCCTCCGCCAGGTTCGCCAGGATCTGCATCCGGTAGATGCTCGTGGCGAACGCCGTGACCACCAGCTTGCCCCGCGTGCTCGCGAACAGTTCCTCGAACGCCGCGACGACGTCGTATTCCGAGCCGCTGAAGCCGGGCCGCTCGATGTTCGTGCTGTCACCGAGCAGCACGAGCACGCCCTGGGCCCCCAGCTCGGCGAACCGGTGGATGTCGAAGTGCTGGCCGTCGAGCGGCGTCTGGTCGATCTTGAAATCCCCCGTGTGAACGACCGTGCCCACCGGGGTCTTGATCGCGAGCGCGAGCGCGTCCGGAATGCTGTGCGTGACGCGCAGGAACTCGATCTCGACCTCGCCGACCGACACCCGGCTGCGCGGTCCGACCGGCACGAGCCGGATATCCGCCCCGAGGCCGTGGCGCTCCAGCTTCGACCTGGCCAGCGCCAGCGTCAGCGGGGAACCGTAGACCGGGCCATCGACGTACCGCATCACGTGCGCGATGGCGCCCATGTGATCCTCGTGCCCGTGCGTCAGCACGAGCGCGGCGGCTTTGACCGGGCGCTGCTCGAGATAGGCCAGGTCCGGGATCACCAGGTCGACGCCCGGCAGCTCCGGGTCCGGGAACATGACGCCGGCATCGATCAGGATGAGCGTGTCGCCCCACGACACGGCCATCATGTTCATGCCGAATTCACCGAGCCCGCCGAGCGGCACGATCTCGAGCGCGGGCGTGCGGGTCTCACAGGGCACTGCGAGCGTCATAGGTGCCGAGCCACGGTCAAGTCGCTCTTGAATGAGGCCAACCGGCGAAGGCACGCCCCGACCCGACCCGGGACGCGTCGCCCCGAAAGGGGCCATCGATACACGAACCGACAGGCTGCCCGGCTGGCGCCAGACCCATCCTGTCTCCGTGGCCGCTGGGAGGGCCGCGGCAGAGTGGAAAGCTGGCGAAAATATAGCACAGGTGGGAGTTACGCTGAAGCGAAAACGTCCGCGAGGCGGCCGAGTTCCGTGAGGCTCAGCGTCTCTGGACGGCGGCGGCCGTCGATGTCGGCGGCGCCGAGCGCACTCCCGGCGTCGGTGCCGTGCGCGAAGGCGAAATCCGCGAGCGCGTTGTTCAGCATCTTGCGGCGGTGCAGGAAGATGGAGCGCACCAGCCCGTCGAACGTCTCGGCGTCGCGTACCTGCGGGTCCGGCGCATGATAGGTGAGCCGCACGACGGCGGAATGGATCTTCGGCGGCGGCCGAAACGCCGCCGGCGGCAGCGCCAGCAGCGGGCGGACCGTCGCGCGCAGCTGCTGGCAGGCCGAGAGCACGCCCCAGTCGCCCGACCCGGGGGCCGCCGCCAGCCGGTCGGCCACCTCTCGCTGGAGCATCACGGTGGCGTCGGTGATCCGGGTGCCGTGCCCGGCGAGCGCGAGCAGCCGGAAGAGGATCGGCGTCGAGATGTTGTATGGGAGGTTGCCCGCGACGCGAATGGCGGCCGCACCGCCGAGCAGGGCTTCGCTCGGGACGCGAAGGAAGTCGGCTTCGAGGACCCTGACGTTCGACGGCGCGCGGGACGCCAGCGCCGGCGCCAGGTCGCGATCGATTTCGACGGCGAGAACCTCGCCGACCCGCCGGGCCAGCTCCAGCGTCAACGCTCCGCGGCCGGGACCGATCTCGAGGAACGAGTCGGTCGCCGCCGGC
>PMKG01000117.1 GCA_003157675.1 Acidobacteriota bacterium | reverse complement strand
GGCGAGCCACGGACGGTTCTGGTGAGCGTGAGGTATGATCTCCATCCCGTGAGCATCCTGCTGTCGATCTTCGCGAATGACGTGCTGCCGGTCTTCGTCGTGGCCGCCATCGGCTTCACGATTGCCCGCGTGTTCGAGGCGGACGTGCGGACGCTGTCGCGCGTCACCTTCAACGCCCTCTCACCCTGCCTCGTCTTCCACATGCTCGTCACCTCGTCGCTCAGTGCGGGCGACTTCGGCCGGATGACGGCGCTGGCGCTCGCGACGATCGTCGGGATCGGGATCGTGGCGCGCCTGGTGGCGCTGCCGTTCCGCCTCGACCGCGCGATGACGAGCGCGTTCCTGATCGTCGTGATGTTCTCGAACAGCGGCAACTACGGCCTGCCGGTCGTCCTGTTCGCCTTCGGCCACGATGCGCTGGCGCACGCGACGGTCTACTTCGTCGTCAATGCCGTGGCCACCTACACGATCGGCGTCTTCCTGGCGTCGGCCGGCCACCGGTCGATCCGGGAGGCCGCGATCAATATCCTGCGCGTGCCCGTCGTGTGGGCCGTCCTGGCGGCCGGTGTCCTGATGACGTTCGGGATGCAACTGCCGACCGCGGTGATGCGGCCGATCGAGCTGCTCAGCGGCGCCGCGATTCCGACGATGATCCTCGTGCTCGGGATGCAACTCGAGCGTGGCTCGTGGCCGGAGCGGCCGCTGCTGGTCGTCGCCGCCGGGATCCTGGCCCTGATCGTCACGCCGATCCTCGCACTCGGCGCGAGCCGGGTGCTCGGCCTGGCGGGGGCGGCGCGCCAGGCGGCCATCCTGCAGTCGGGGATGCCGAGCGCGGTACTGACGACGATCCTCGCGCTGGAGTTCGACGTGGCGCCGTCGTTCGTCACCGCGTGCGTGACGCTGTCGACGCTGGCCAGCCCGATCACCGTGACGCTGCTCATCGCGGTGCTGCAGAGGTAGGCGCGCGCCGCCCCAAGTGGAGCAGAGCTGATGCCCTGCGCCGACGAATTGAGGCCGGCCTACCTGGGAACGATGAACTCCTTGTGCGCGACGAGCGGCTCGGGGTCGTTGGGGAAGATCTTCCTGATCAACGCCTTCGTGGATTCGACGTTCGTGCCGCTCATGTAGAACGGCGGCGGCGTCGGAGGCGGAATGGCCCCCGTGGCCTTGGCGGGCTTCCGCTGCAGGAACTGGGTCCTGAACAGTTGCCCCATGAGGGGGCCCTGGACGACGAACGGCGCGCCGGAGTCGACCTTCCCGAGCCTCTTGAACTCGCCCTGGATCATCGCGTCGAAGACCGGGTAGTGCGTGCAGAACTCGCCGACCAGATCGATCCGGTCGCTCGGGTTCATCTGGCCCGTGAGGATCTCGAGATCGCGCCGTACTGCTTCTTGCTTGTCGGCGTCCGGCGCCCCGTTCTCGATCATCTCCACCCAGTTGGCGGGAGCGAACTGGTAGACGACGACCTTCTTCTTCGGCCCGAGGGCGAGCTCCGTCGTATAGGCGAAGCTGTCCACGGTCGCTCCCTTCGATGCGAGCCAGCGAACCTGCGTGAACCGGGTGAGCGCGCCGGGCTTGAAGGCCACGTTGAGCGCCCTGGCCAGGAATCTGGGGTACGCCTCGGATTTGACCGTGGCAGGTGTCGCCATGATCGCCACGGTGACCACGTCCTGGACCTTCAGTTTCGCGCTGACCGTCTTCATCACTTCGCGCACCGAGACGTCGATGATGGAATAGACATGGTTGGGGTAGCCCGGGTTCTCGGCGCGCAGGATCTCGCGGATGCGGTCGAACTCGGTGGAGGCGGTGTTACAGGCGATGTAGACGTCCGAGACGCCGTCGCGGAACGCGGCAAGGATTCCCGCGGACGCGAACCTCGCAATCTGCTCAGGCGTCTTCTCGCCGTAGGGGACGTTGGTGGTGTCCCCATAGTGGGCGATCATGAACGGGCCATAGCCTTCCGCACTGAGGGCCGTCGCCTGCTTTTCGATCTCCTTGGCCGTGAAATAGCCCCCGAAGCCCGAGTCGAAGGTAGCGACGCGGACGCCCGCGGCGCGGG
This sequence comes from Acidobacteriota bacterium, assembly GCA_003157675.1. GTDB lineage: Bacteria > Acidobacteriota > Vicinamibacteria > Vicinamibacterales > Fen-181 > FEN-299. Next base: position 810 of record PMKG01000117.1, on the reverse strand, counting down.
CCTTCGCCTCGCCCGGCTTCGCGGTGGGTGGCTGCTGGGCGGCCAGGGTGCCGCACAGGCACGCGACCAGCGCGGCGACGACGATCTTCGGGCGGATGCTCCTCATTTCGCTCCCTCGGGCGCGAGTATAGCAGAGCGCGCTTGACCATCGACGTGGGCCGGGCAGTAGGATCTGGGGTACGTCGTTGCCGGACACCACCTGATGTCGCTCTGGGAAATCCTGGTCGTCGCCGTGGGACTGTCGATGGACGCCGTGGCGGTGTCGCTCGCGGCCAGCGCGAGCCAGCGCGCGCGCGGGGCCCGCGCGACGTTCCGGCTGTCGTTCCATTTCGGCTTGTTCCAGTTCCTGATGCCGGTTGTCGGCTGGTCCATCGGCGCCAGCGTCGCGCGCTACATTTCGTCGATCGACCATTGGATTGCCTTCGGCCTGCTGACGCTGGTCGGCCTGCGGATGATCACGGCGGCGACGAGCGGAGCGGGCCCGAAGCCCGCGGGCGACCCCAGCCGCGGGTCGACGCTCATCCTGTTGTCGGTGGCGACCAGCATCGACGCGCTCGCCATCGGGCTGACGCTGGCCATGCTCGGCAACGGCATTTGGTACGCGAGCCTCGTCATCGGCCTGGTGACGGCGTGCCTGTCGTGCCTTGCCGTCCTCGTCGGCGCCCGGATCGGCCAGAGGGTCGGCCAGCGGATGGAGATCCTCGGCGGACTGGCGCTCGTCGCGATCGGCGCGCGGATTCTGTGGCAGCATCTTTCATAGGGACGGCGGGGACTCATGTATCACGGCGAACGTTTCAACGCGATCAGCCA
>PMKG01000331.1 GCA_003157675.1 Acidobacteriota bacterium | reverse complement strand
GCAGCAGGATGTTGAAGACGTCGGGGTGCGCCGTTTCGATCTCGTCGAGCAGCACCACGCTGTAGGGATGCGTCCGCACGGCGTCGACGAGCAGGCCGCCCTGCTCGAAGCCCACGTAGCCCGGCGGGGCGCCGATGAGCCGCGACACGGCGTGCTTCTCCATGTACTCGCTCATGTCGTAGCGCAGGAACTCGTTCCCGAGGTGGATGGCGAGCTGCTTGGCCAGCTCCGTCTTCCCGACGCCGGTCGGCCCGGTGAACAGGAAGCACCCGGCGGGGCGGTCGGGCTGCGACAGCCCGGCGCGCGAACGCTTGATGGCGCCGGTGACGATGTGCACCGCCTCGTCCTGGCCGAACACCACGCGCCGGAGCGATTCCTCGAGCGTGCGCAGCCGCTCCTTGTCGGAGGCCGTGGCCTGCTTGTCGGGGATGCGGGCCATCCGGCCCACGATCCGCTCGACCTCGACCGGCGTGACGACTCGGCGGGGCGCCGGGCCGGACCCGTCGCCGGCCGCTCCAGCCGGCTCGGCAGGCGGCTGCAGGCGCAGCATCGCGCCGGCCTCGTCCAGGATGTCGATGGCGCTGTCGGGCAGGCGGTAGTCGCGCAGGAACCGCTTGGCCAGCCGCGCGGCCACCTCGAGCGCCTCGTCCGAGTAATCGACCTGGTGGTGGTCCTCGTACCGGCCGCGGAGCCCCTGGAGGATCTTGATCGTCTCCTCGACCGAGGGCTCCTCCACCACGACCTTCTGCAGCCGCCGCGCGAGGGCGCGGTCCTTCTCGATCTGCTTGAATTCCTCGAACGTCGTGGACCCGACGATGCGCAGCTCGCCGGCCGTGAGCACCGGTTTGATGAGCATGGCGAGGTCCATCGTCCCGCCGGTGGTGGCGCCGGCGCCGATGGTCGCGTGGATCTCGTCGATGAACAGGATCGGCAGGCGNNGGCGGCCGTGTCGAGGCTGAAGATCTCGGCCCCCGTGAGGATCTCGGGCACGTCCTCGTCCAGCAGGCGGATGGCGAGCCCCTCGGCGAGCGCGGTCTTGCCGACGCCGGCGTCGCCGACGAACACCGGGTTGTTCTTGCGCCGGCGGCAGAGGATCTCGAGCGTACGCTGGAGTTCGACGGTCCGGCCAATGAGCGGGTCGAGCACCCCGGCTCGCGCGCGCTCGGTCAGGTTCAGCGTGTAGGCGCCGAGCGGGTCGCGCTGCGCCGGCTGCCCCTCGCCGGCAGGGGAGGGCGCGGTCCGCCGGCGCGCGTCGTCGCCCGCGAGAGGCGGCGGCGGCACCTTCGCGATCCCGTGGGAGATGAAGTTCAGCACGTCGAGCCGGGTGACGTTCTGCGCCTCGAGCAGCTGGCAGGCATAGGCGTTGGTCTGCTGGAGGATGGCCGCGATGATGTCTCCCGCGTTGACCTCCGGCTTGCCGGCGCTCTGGACGTGGAGCACGGCCGTCTGGAGCACCCGGCGGAAGGCGCGCGTCTGCTCCGGCTCCTTCTCGAGGCCGCGGGGGTACTGCTCGACCGAGTTCGACAGGAAGGCGTCGAGCTCGCGCCGGAGCCGGGGCAGGTCGGTGCCGCAGGCCGTCAGGATCCGCTCTCCGTCCATGTCGTGCGTGAGGACGTAAAGCAGGTGCTCGAGCGTCAGCGTGGTGTGCCGGCGGGAGACCGACTCCCGGTAGGCGATGTGCAGCAGCATCTCGACGGCGGCGCTGAACATGAGACTCCTCGATCTCGCGACAGGGGCGTGCTACGCCTCTTCGACGCTTGCCCTCAGCGGAAACCCGCGCTCGCGGGCCAGGCCGTGCACGAGGCCGGCCTTGGTCTCGGCGATCTCGTGCGGGTAGACGCCGGCGGTGCCCCGCCCGTGGCAGTGCACCTCCATCATCACGCGGTACGCCTCGGCCGGCTGCATCAGGAAGACCGTCTCGAGCACCGACACGACGAAGTCCATCGTCGTGTAGTCGTCGTTGTGGAGCACGACCCGGAACAGGGGAGACTGACGAATCTCCTGATCGGGGCGCTCGATGATCTCCGTGTCGCGCGCGGGACGGTGATCCGGCATCGGCTCGAGAGGCGCGGCAGGCGGCCGCGCCGGTCATCCTCCGTGGTCAGCCGTGGGTCAGGTGCCTCCAGTATATGCCTAGCGGGTCCCGGGGCGCAGGCGGTCCCGGGGGGGCCAGCGGTACGGTATACTGACCTGTCAGTCATTTCACTGACCCATCGGGTTAGCCGCCCGGCGGCGAGAGGAGCGTCAGTCACGCCTATGGCCCGGACCAAGAAGGACGTCGTCGCCGAGTTCCGCAGGGCCGAGATCCTCGACGCCGCCTACCGGGTGTTCGCCGAGCGGGGCTTCGAGCAGGCGACCATGGCGGAGATTGCGGCGGTCGCCGGGGTCGCGAAGGGGACGCTCTACCTCTACTACCCGTCGAAGCAGGACATCTACGACGCCGCGCTCCGGCAGAGCGCGGTCGACGTGGACGCCCTCACCCAGGCCGCGCTCGGACGCGCCCGCACCGCGAGCGAGAAGATCCAGGCCTTCATCGAAACCAAGCTGCGGTACTTCGAGGAGCACCGTGATTTCTTCCGCATGTCGGAGCGGGAGTTCGGCGACCGGGCCTGCGGGCGCGGCCCGCACGCAAAGCACCTCGACGAGCTTCGCCTCGAGCAGGTGAAGGTGCTCGACCAGGTCCTGCAGCAGGCGGTGCGGCGCAAGGCCATCCGGCCGATCCGCACCGAGGCCGCGGCCTCCGCGATCTTCGACCTCACGCGCAGCATCGTGATGCAGCGCCTGCGCGGCGCGCGCAAAGCCACGCTCGACGACGACATCGGGTTTGCGTTCGACCTCACGTGGAAAGGAATCGGATACCGATGAGAACGAGGCTGACGGGCAGGGGGCGACGAGTGGTCGTGCTCACCATGGCCGGGCTGGTCGTGCTGGCCGGCACCAGTCGAGGGCAGGGACCGGGCGGAGAGCCGCAGTTGCCGCGGCAGGGGGGCATGCCGCTCCCCGGGGCATCGAGCGCGCTCGTGATCTCGCCGAGCGCCCTCATGGGAGGCGTGCCGGCGGGGCAGGCAACGGCCGCCGTCATGCCGCTCTCGCTCTCCGACGCCATCGCGCGGGGGCTCAAGCAGAACCTGGGCGTCGTGCTCGGCGAGCAGGCCGTCCGGTCTGCTCACGGCACGCGCTGGCAGGCGTTGAGCGGCATGCTGCCGACCGCCGCGGTGACGGTGGGCCAGGCGCGCGAGGAGATCAACCTCGAGGAGTACGGCTTCCCGGTTTCGCCCGGACAGTCGCCGATCCTCGGCCCCTTCAACGTGTCGTCGGTGCACCTTACGGCGACGACGCCGATCTTCGATTACGCGGCCCTGCAGCGGGCGAAGGCCGGCGCCGACGCCGCGACCGCCGCGAAGCACTCGTTCCGCGACGCGCGGGACATGGTCGTCTTCGTGACGGCGAACCTCTACCTGCAGGCAGTCACCGGCGCGAGCCGGATCGACGCCGCGCGCGCCCAGCTCGCCACCGCACAGGCGCTCTACGACCGGGCCGTCGTCCAGAAGCAGGCGGGCGTCATCGCCGGCATCGATGTGCTGCGGGCTCAGGTCCAGCTGCAGTCGCAACACGAGCGCGTCATCTTCTTCGAGAACGAGTTCGCCAAGCAGAAGCTGGCCCTGGCGCGCGCCATCGGGATCCCGCTCGGGCAGCAGGTCGACCTGATCGACCGGATGCCGTACGCGGCGCTCGGGACGATGACGCTCGACGAGAGCCTGAAGCAGGCGTATTCGTCCCGCGAGGACTTGCACAGCGCGCAGGCGCTCGTCGACGCGGCCCGCGCCGGCAAGCAGTCGGCCATCGGCGAGGCGCTGCCGTCGGCGCACCTGCTGGCCGACGTCGGGCGCAGCTCGAGCGCCTGGGATTCGCTGCACGGGACCTACGCCGTCCAGGCCTCGGTCACCATCCCCGTCTTCCAGGGCGGGCGGGTGTGGGGCCGCGTGGAGCAGGCTGACGCCCAGCTCAAGCAGCAGGCGGCACAGGTCGAGGACCTGCGCGCCCGGATCGAATACGAAGTGCGCTCGGCGCTGCTCGACGTGCAGGCGTCCGACGACCGGGTCCACGTCGCCCGGAGCGCGGCCGACCTGGCCGGCGCGCAGCTCGCGCAGGCCCAGGACCGGTTCGGGGCGGGCGTCGCGAGCAACATCGAGGTCGTGCAGGCGCAGGAGGAGGCGGCCACGGCGACCGAGAACTACCTGTCTGCCCTCTACGCGCACAACCTGGCCAAGATCTCGCTCGCCCGCGCCATCGGCCTCTCCGAAGCGCGCGCGCGGCAGTTCCTCGGAGGCTCCAACTAATGGCGGACCGTGTTCATGAACGGGAGAAGGCGACCATGAGCGAGGCAACGCGGGCCGGCGCGCCGGCCGGACCGGTATCGGGCGGCGGCGTGGGCGGTTACCTTCGAAACGGGCGCGGCCGCGGCTGGCTCCTCGCGGGCGGCGCCCTGGTCCTCCTGGTCGTCGCCGGCGTCTGGTGGTACCTCGGCGGCCACGAGTCGACCGACGACGCGCAGGTCGACGGTCACATCGTGCCGATCGCGGCCCGCGTCGGCGGCACCGTGGCGGACGTGAAGGTCGATGACAACCAGGTGGTCGAGGCCGGCGCGGTCCTGGTCGACATCGACCAGCGGGACTACCGCACCGCGCTCGACCGCGCGCAGGCCGACTACGCGGACGCGCAGGCGGCGCTGGCCGCCGCGCAGGCCGGCGTCCCGATCACCTCGACGACGACCGCCAGCCAGATGAGCTCGGCCGGCGCGAGCGTCGAGCGTGCGTCGGCGGGCACCGACGCGGCGACCCGCGACGTCGAGGCGTCCCGCGCCCGGCTCGCCTCCATGCAGGCCCGGCTGAGAGAGGCCCAGGCCAACGCCACGCGCGCCTCGCGCGACCTCGAGCGGATGAAGCAACTCGTCGCCAAGGATGAGATCTCGCAGCAGCAGTACGACGCCGCCGTCGCATCGGCCGACGCCGCCAGGGCCACCGTGGAGTCGGCCCAGGCGTCGGTGAACGAGGCGACGCAGGCGGTGTCGGTGGCCGAGAGCCGGCGGGCGCAGTCGCTCAACGCCCTCACGCAGTCCCAGGCCGAGCTGAGGACGGCGAACACCGGGCCGGAACAGGTCACCGTCATCAAGGCTCGCGCGGAATCGGCGGCGGCCCGGGTGCTCCAGGCCAAGGCGGTGCTCGACCAGGCCACCCTCAATCTCGCCTACACCACCGTCACGGCGCCGACGGCCGGTCGAGTCAGCAAGAAGAGCGTCGAGCCGGGCCAGGTGATCCAGCCGGGCCAGCCGCTGCTCGCCATCGTGCCGGTCGAGGACATCTGGATCACGGCGAACTTCAAGGAGACGCAGCTCAAGAACATGCGGCCGGGCCAGCCGGCCACCGTCTCGGTGGATGCGTACGGCCGGACCTACCAGGGCCACGTCGACAGCATCGCCGCCGCGACCGGCGCCAGGTTCAGCCTCCTGCCGCCCGAGAACGCCACCGGCAATTACGTCAAGGTCGTCCAGAGGATCCCGGTCAAGATCGTGCTCGACAAGGGGCAGGACCCGGAGCACCTGCTGCGTCCGGGCATGTCGGTCCTGCCCACCGTACACACGAGGTAGGGCGTGGACGTGACGGACACGGAGACAGAGACCCGGCCGGCCCCCAGCCCCTGGATCGTATCGGTGGCGGTGATGCTCGGCACGTTCATGGTGGTGCTCGACACCACGATCGTGAACGTGTCGCTGCCGCACATCGCGGGCAACCTCTCGGCGAGCATCGAGGAATCGACCTGGACGCTCACCGCGTACCTCGCGGCCAACGCGATCATCCTGCCGATCACCGGGTGGCTCGCCAACTACTTCGGCCGCCGCCGGCTATTGCTGCTGTCGGTGGCGGGCTTCACCGCGGCGTCGCTGCTCTGCGGCCTCTCGACCAGCCTCACCGTGCTCGTCATGTGGCGGATCGTCCAGGGTCTGACCGGCGGAGTGCTGCAGCCGCTGTCGCAGGCGATCATGCTCGAGGTGTTCGCGCCGAAGGACCGCGGGAAGGCGATGGCCTTCTTCGGCCTCGGCGTGGTCGTGGCGCCGGTGCTCGGCCCCGTGCTCGGCGGCTGGCTGACCGACAACTACTCGTGGCGCTGGGTGTTCTACGTCAACCTGCCCGTCGGCATCGCCGCGTTCGTGATGCTGCGCGCCTACGTCTTCGACCCGCCGTACATCCGGCGGGGGACGGCGCGCATCGACTACTGGGGGATCGGGCTGCTCGCGCTCGCCATCGCCGCCCTCCAGATCGGCCTCGACCAGGGGCAGCAGGAAGACTGGTTCTCCTCGCGCCTGATCGTCACCCTGGCGGTCCTCTCCGTCGGGGGCCTGGTGGCCTTCGTCGCGCACGCGCTGACGACGCGCGACCCGGTGGTGGACCTGCGCCTGTTCAAGGAACCCACGTTCGCGATGGGCGTGGTGCTCATCACAGCCATGGGCGTCGGGCTCTACGGCAGCCTGGTGCTGATGCCGGTGCTGCTGCAGACGCTGCTCGGCTAC
>PMKG01000038.1 GCA_003157675.1 Acidobacteriota bacterium | reverse complement strand
CTTGCCGGCGCCGTCCGGGCCGATCAGGCCGAACATCTCCCCCTTGCGGACCTCGAGCGAGACGTCGTCGACGGCGACGATGGGGCCGAACCGCTTCGTGACGCGATCGAGGACGACGGCAGCCTCGGGCATCGTCGTCACCTGGCAGCGAGCGGCACGTCGGCCTCGACCGGCATCCCCTGCTTCAGGATTCCCTTCGAGTTGTCCACTGTGACCTTGATGCGATAGACGAGCTTCGACCGCTCCTCTGCCGTCTGGACGTTCCTGGGGGTGAACTCGGCCTTCGGCGAGATGAAGGTGACCGTACCCCTGATTCCCGCGCCGCCCGCGTCGTTGAAGACCGTCGCCGGCTGGCCGAGACGGAGCCGGGGCATCACGGGCTCGTCGATGTAGATGTTGGCCCAGGCGTGGTCGAGGTCGACGATGCTGATGATCGGCGTGCGGGGCGCGAGGATCTCGCCGGTGTCGGCGAACTTCTGGCTGACGATGCCGGAGAGCGGCGCGAGGACGGTGGCGTCGGTGATGTTCTGCTCGAGCGTGGCGATCTGGGCCTGGGCGGACGCGAGCCTGGCTCGGGCGGCAGCGATCTCCTGGGGTCGCGGTCCTTTCTGAAGGTGGACGAGCCCCTCGCGCGCCGCTCGGACGCGCTCGTCGGCGGCCTGGAGCCGGGCCTGCGCCATCTTCTTCCTCGTCGCGGCATCGTCGCGCTGCTTCTCGGTGCCGGAGTTGGTCTGGAGCAGCGTCTCGAACCGCTTCAGGTCGGTCTCCGCGGAGGAGAGGTCGTCACGGGCGCCGGCGACATCGGCCTCGGCGGTTTTGACCTGCGCCTCGGCCTGCCGGATGTCCTCCACGCGCGAGCCGGCCTCGAGCAGGGCGAGTTGGGCCGCGGCCTGGTCGCGGTCGGCCGTCACCCGCCGCAGCGTGAGGCTGGCGTCGGTCGTATCGAGCACGGCGAGGACCTGGCCCTCCTTGACGCGGTCGCCCTCGTCGACCTTCAGGTCGAGCAGTTGCCCGCCGACCTTCGGGGAGACCTGGACCTCGGTGGCCTCGACGTTGCCCGACGCGCGGACGCGGTCGGTCGGGGTCTTCGACGCGCATCCGACCGCGAGCAGGGCGGCGACGAGCGCGACAGGAATAACGCTGACGGAAAGCTTCGCGTTCATGCGTGGTCTCCAGAACGGGTCGAGCGGGAACTCCGGCGGGCCTGAAGGCCCGCCCCACGCCCGGTCTTTCCGGGTGAGGCCGCTGGTACGTGGGCCGGGGCTTCAGCCCCGGCGCGATGGCGGCCGCCAGCGGCTGCCGGTGTGTCGGGCGCCAGCGCGGCGCGCGCCGTCCGCTTCAGGTTCGCGACGAACGCCGCGGAATCGGCCCGGATCGTGAAAATCCTGGCCTTTCCGAAGGCTTCGCGGATCGGGGCGCTGCCGCGGAAGAAGATGACCGGCGCGATCAGGCTGAAGTAGGTGAGCGTCGGGTCGGCCGGGCGGAAGACGCCCAGGCGCGCGCCCTCGTCGAGGATGCGCGCCAGGTTCCGGAAGATGACCGCCATGAGGCGGAGCGTCGCGGCGTCGAGCCGACGGGCGCCCTCGGCCATTTCGCGCATCATGATCGGCGGCATGTAGGACCGGTTCTCGGCCATCTGGTCGAGAGCGTCGATGAAGGCGTCGATCTTGACGCCGGGCTGGAGGTCGGACGCGGCGATGTCGGTGGTGCGGGCGCCCATCGAGCGGAAGACGTCGCGGAGGATCTCGACGTAGAGCGCCTGCTTGTTCCGGAAGTGGTAGTAGATCATCGCCTTGTTGAGGTGAGCGCGGGCGGCGATGCGGTCGACGGTGGTGGCGGCGAAGCCGCGGAGGGCGAATTCGGCGGCGGCGGCGGAGAGGATGCGCTGGCTGGAGGGTGGTTTGGGGGTTTTGGGGCTGGGCGTGGTGCGTGGGCGTCGGACTGGGGCGTGGCGGCGGGTGCGTTCGGCCATGCAATTAACCAACCGGTTAGTTTAACTAACTAGTTAGTAACATCAGCAGCCGGACCGTGTCAAGCGCCGCGGTTCTGAGTATCCTTCCCGCATGCACATCCTCATCGCCGGCGGCTCGGGCTCCCTCGGCACCGCCCTCACCGCCACCCTCACCGCCGCCGGCCTGGGCGGAACCATCCTCTCCAGGCACGCTGTCCCCCCTCCTGCAACACCCGGCCGCGCCAACCCCGGCGGCACCACGCGCGTTGTCCCCTGGACACCGAACGGCTCCTCAGGTCCCTGGTCCGCCTCCTGTGCCGGCATCGACGTCGTCATCAACCTCGCCGGCGCCTCCATCGGCGACGGCCGCTGGTCTTCCGCACGCAAGGCCATCCTCGCTTCCAGCCGCCAGCAATCCACGCGCGCCCTCGCTTCCTTCATCACACATGCCGACCCCAGGCCGCGCCTGCTTATCAGCGCCTCCGCCATCGGCTACTACGGCGACCGCGCCGACGAGAAACTGACCGAAGACGCCCCGGCAGGCACCGGGTTCCTCGCAGACCTCTGCCGCCAGTGGGAAGCCGCCGCCTGCGACGCGCGCAGCCCGGCCACGCGCGTCATCCTCGTTCGCACCGGCATTGTCCTCGACGTCAACGCCGGCGCGCTCCCGCGCATGCTGCTGGCCTTCAGGCTGTTCGCCGGCGGCCCCTTCGGCTCCGGCCGCCAGTACATGTCGTGGATCCACCGTGACGACTGGGTGCGGCTCGTCGCATCGCTGCTCGACACCGCCGGCCTCGA
>PMKG01000150.1 GCA_003157675.1 Acidobacteriota bacterium | reverse complement strand
TCGGGTCGGCCGGGCCGCGCAGCGGCGCCACGTATGTGGCCGGCGCCTTGTCGAGCGGGCCCGGACGGAACACGAACATGAACCCGCCCTGCCGCGCATCGCGCCAGTCCACTTCCCTCACGCTGGTGATCCGCGCGCGGATCTGGCGGCCGAGCACGTCGAAGTCGACGAGATCGCCGACCTGCAGGCGCGACCGATCGCGCAGACTCCGCTCGATCGACACCTCCGCCTGGTCGGACCGGCCCGGCGGCCAGAACCGTCCCTCGATCACGTGCTCGTTCGGCTGCAGGCGGTCGCGCCAGGTCACGGTGAACTCGCGCCCGAGCCCTCCTCGCCGGCGGACCGTGTCCGCGTCGCCGAGCTTCACCTCGCGCCCGGACACGCCGGTGACCCGCGCGCGCAGTACCGGGATGACGGGCATCAGGCGGGTCCCCTGCCGCCCGGACAGCATGCGCTCGAGGACCGGAACCTGGTCCGGCTGCACGTCGATGAGGAACATGTCCGCCGCGCCGGCATCGAGCGTCAGCGACACCTGCGCGAGCAGGTTCGCCTGCAGCGAGCGGACGCCGACGATGAAGAAGGCGCCGAGACCGACGGCGAGCAGCACGGCGCGCGTCTGGTTGCCCGGGCGGCTCAGGCGCAGGACCGCGTGGCGGATCGCCACCGAGCGCGACGAGGCCAGCGGCCTGATGGCGCGAATGAGTCCGGCGCTCACCAGGCTCAGCACGGCGGCCACCGCGGCCAGGCCGACTGACACCGCCAGGCCGACGCGCCACGAGGCCGCCTGCCAGCTGGCCAGCAGGACCAGCGAGGTCATGAGCACGACGATGGCCACCCATCTCACCCAGTCGCGTTCGCGCGCCGAACCCGCTTCTCGCAGCAGCAGCGACGGCTTGACTCGGCGCACGTCGAGCAGCGGCACCGAGGAGAAAAGCACCGCGACGAGCAGCCCGATCGCCACGCCCTGGACGACGGCGGACGGCGTCATGTCGTTGGGCACGACGGCAAAGGCGGGCTCGCCGGCGAACAGCTTCGGCAGCACGGCGAGCGCGGCCGCGGCCAGACCCACGCCGAGCACGCACCCGGCCGCGCCGAGCAGGACGGCCTGGGCGAAGTAAGCGGCGAACACCTGGCGGCTGGTCGCGCCCAGGCACTTGAGGACCGCGATGGCCCGCACTTTCTGCTGCACGAACACGCGGGTCACGCTCCAGACGCCGATGCCTCCCAGGATCACGATGACCAGGCCAATCAGGCTCAGGTAGTTCTCGGTCCGCGTCAGCTCCTCCCCGACGCGGTCCTCGTTGCCCCGGAACGTCCGGACGTTCACGAACTGCCCGCGAAGCGACGTGCGCAGCGACGAGGCCACCGGCTCGACCTGAGATTCGGGCAGCTTCACCTGGATGTCGCGCGAGACCCGGCTGCCGAAGCCAAGCAGCCCCGTTCCCTCCAGATCGGCGGCGTCGACCAGGATGCGCGGGCCGAAACTGAACCCCGCCACGCGCCGCCCCGGCTCCGACACGAGGACACCGCGGACGGTGAAACGGCTCGTACCGATGAGGATCTCGTCGCCGACGCGCGACTCGAGCTGCACGATCAGCTCGGGCCGGACCAGGGCCCCGTGGTTGGCCACGAGGGCGTGGGAGTAGGACCGCCCGTCCTCGAGTTCCACGGTCCCGTAGAGGGGGAAGCCAGCCTCGACGCCGCGCACCTCCGCCATCTTCGTGACGGCGCGGCTCGCATCGGTCGGCCGCACCATGGTGCTGATCTCGATCCCCTCGGTCTCGACGGCCCCCCGCACGGCCGAGAGCCGCCCGCTGATGAGCGCCCTCGTCTTCGGGTCCCAGGGCCGGCCCGTCGAGAGCGTCAGGTCTGCGGCCGCGAGACCGCGCGCGTCGCGGGTGATCGCGGTCCGCACGTCCTGCACCACCGACCGCAGCAGGACGATGCCGCCGACGCCGAGGGCGATGCAGACGAAGAAGAGCAACAGCCGCCGCCATGACGACCGGAGCTCGCGCGCCGCCATCCGAACGACGAATCGCATCAGTGGCCGTCCCGTCTCCCGTCGCGCAGGGCCAGCTGCTGCTGGGCCATGCCGGCGAGGCCGGGGTCGTGCGTCGCGAGCACGAGCGTGGTCCCGCGGCGCTCGTTGACTCCGCGAAGCAGGTCCATGATGTGACGGCCATTCGCCGTGTCCAGGTTCCCGGTCGGTTCGTCCGCGAGCAGGATCAGCGGGTCGTTGGCGAGCGCCCTCGCGATGGCAATCCGCTGCTGCTCGCCACCCGAGAGCTGCGACGGGTAGTGGTGGCCGCGGCCGGTGAGGCCGACCTCGGACAGCAGCGTCGCGGCCCGGCCCGGCGCGTCCGCCCTCCCGGCGATTTCCATCGGGACCATCACGTTCTCGAACGCGGTCAGCGACGGCACGAGATGAAAGAACTGGAAGACGAATCCGATTTTCTGGCCGCGAAGCTTCGCGAGGCGGTCCTCGTCGAGGGCGGTGATGTCGGTGCCGTCGATCAGCACCCGGCCACCCGACGGCGCGTCGAGGCCGGCGATGAGGCCGAGCAGCGTCGACTTGCCGCTGCCGGACGGTCCGGTCACCGCCAGGAACTGGCCCGCCGGCACGACGAGGTCCAGCGGGTGGAGGATCGTCAGCGGCGACGTGCCGCTCATGACCGTCTTCGAGACGCCGCGCAGTTCGATCATTGTGATGCCGTTCGCACCATCGGCGCGAGGACGCGCCAGACGTGGTCGGCCACGATCCGCGCGCCTTCGGCCGTCGGATGAATCCCGTCGTGCTGGTTGAGCTCTGGACGCCCGGCCACGTCCTCGAGCAGGAACGGAAGGAACGCCGTCCGATACGCCTGTGCCAGCGCCGGAAACACGTCGTGGAACTGCCGCTGATAGTCCGGCCCCAGGTTGGTCGGCGACTCCATGCCGGTGAGCAGCACGGCGATATGCCGGTCGCGCGCGCGCCGGATGATCTCCCCGAGGTTCTTCTTCATCTCCTCGGGGGGAAGCCCTCGCAGCCCGTCGTTCCCGCCCAGGGCCACAACGAGGATCCGCACGTCGCCGTCGAGCGACCAGTCGAGCCGGCTGAGGCCTCCCGCGCTCGTGTCGCCCGACACGCCCGCGTTGACCACCTCGAAGCGAAAGCCCGCGCCGTCGAGCCGCTGCTGCAGAAGCGCCGGATAGGCGTCGTTCTGCGAGAGCCCCAGTCCCGCCGTCAGGCTGTCGCCGAGGATGACGATCTTCGGACGCGAGGCCGTGGGCCGCGCCGCGGAAGCGGGGCTGGCGGCCGCGACTGGAGGAGGCGCCGATCGGGCCGGACTCGCCCGGTCCCGCGATCGGCACGACGCGCCGCCCCCGAGCATCGCGAGCACCGCGAGCGCGAACAGCCACGGACGACGCCGGGGAAATCGTGAAATCACTGCGATTCAATTATACTTACGCGACCCCGCTCTTCCGTGTTCCGGATTCGTGCCTGCGATCCTGACCCTCTGCCTGCTCGTCCTGCTGGCGCTCGGACTTGCCGAGCGCGTCGCGCGCGATCGCGCGCTCGCCGGCCTGCCCATTCGGATCCACGTGAACGGCACGCGCGCCAAGTCCACGGTCACGCGCCTCGTCTGGTCCGCCCTTCTCGAAGCCGGCATTCCTGCGATGGCCAAGACCACCGGCACCGCTCCGCGCCTGCTGCTGCCGGACGGCCGGGAGATCCCGCTCGGCCGCCGCGGCCCGGCCAACGTTCGCGAGCAACTCGCGCTCGCCCGGCACGCCCGCCGCCTCGGCGCGCGCGCGATGGTCGTCGAATGCATGGCGATCGATCCCGTTTTGCAGCACGCCACCGAGCGGCAGATGATCCGGGCGACCATCGGCGTCATCACCAACGTCCGCCTCGACCACACGGAGACCATGGGCCGAGACCTGGAGACCATTGCCCTGTCGCTCTCGAACACAATCCCCGAGCGCGGTGTGCTGGTCGTCTCCACCTCTCCGTTCGTACCGCACTGGCGACAGCGGGCGTTCCGACTCGGCACTCGGCTCGTCGTCGCCGACTCCCCCCGTGACGATGTTGAGGGTGTCGGCGACCGGGCTCGCTGGCTCGAGGAGGACATCTCGCTCGCCCTCGCCGTCACGAGGCAGGTCGGCATCGACGACGGGGTGGCGCGGGCCGGCTTCGCGCGCGCCCCGCGCGATCCCGGCCAGGTGCGGCAGGGCGTCGACTCACTGCGACGAGGTGAGGTGCGGTGGCTCGATGCGACGGCCGCCAACGACCCCGAGTCGCTGGCGATCCTGCTCGAAGGATTCGAGCCGTGGCGGGACCCGTCCCGCGGCCGCGGCACCCTGCCCCCGAGGATTCTCGTGTACCACCACCGCGAGGACCGCGCGCCGAGATTGGACGGCTTCGCCCGTCGTTGCGACGCCTTCCCGGCGGCGGACCGTCTGGTCGTCACCGGCGCCCGGCCGCCTCTCTCCTCCTGGAGAAGGCTGGTCACCGAACGGGCGCCCGGCACGACGACGTTTGTGACGACCGGCCGGCTGGCCGAGTGGCTTGCGAAGCACGCGGGCGGAGCGGCCGTCGTCGTCTGCGGCAACACGCGCGGCCTCGATGTCCCGCGCCTGATCGAGGAGGCGGCCTCCCGTGATTGAAGTCGCGATTGGCATTGGCCTCACCCTGAGCCTGATCGTCTCCGAGGTCTTCGGCGTGGCCTCGGCCGGGCTCGTCGTGCCGGGCTACCTGGCGCTCTACCTCGACCAGCCCTGGCGCCTTGCGGCGACGTTCCTCGTCGCGCTCTCGACGCTGGCCGTCGTCCGCCACGGGATCGGACGGCTTGTCATTCTGTACGGGCGCCGTCGGTTCGGCATCACGGTGCTCGTCGGGTTCCTCCTCAATGCCGCTCTCGAGCACCTCGTGTTCATCTTGCCGCCGGAGGCTGCCTCTCTGCGCGCCGTCGGCTACATCGTCCCTGGCCTGATCGCGAACACCGCTCTCCAGCAGGGCGTGGGCGTGACGGTGGGACTGACGCTGCTGGTGGCCGCAGCCGTCCGCCTGATCCTGATGGGGCTCGCGCGTGTCTGAGCCGTTCCGGCCGCACCTCGGCAGGACCCCCGCCCAAGGCGCGATGCTGGCCGTGCTGGGCCTGGTCGCGACGGGATTCGTGCTGCTCTTCCCTTCGTGGTTCCGCGTCGCGCCTGCGGGCGCCACGCGGATGGCGCTCGACCGGCACTCGCCCGGCGGACTCGACACCAGGGCGAACGCGGCCGCGCAGATCGTGCGTCGGGCCGAGGCCCTGATCAGGGCGGCCAAGGCGGAATCCGTCGTGTCCGCCGACGCGAGCGGGGATCTCTCGGGACTGATTGGCGGTGAGTGGACGCCGCTCGTCACCACGCTGGGGACACTCGAGTCGAAGCGGACGGCGACCGACCCGCTCTGGGCCGCCGTCCTGACGCGGCGCCTCTCGGCCGAGGGGATCGGGCGCGGCGACCTGATCGCGGCGGGATTCTCCGGCTCGTTTCCCGGGCTGAACCTGGCGGTGATGGCGGCGGCCCGCGAACTCGGCGTCGAGCTGGTGACCGTCTCGTCCGTGACCGCGTCCACCTGGGGCGCCAATCAGCCCGGTTTCACCTGGCCCGAGATTGAGTGTCGCGTGGTCCGAGCGGGGCTTCTCCCTCGGGCCTCGGCGGCCATCACCGCCGGTGGCGACGACGATCGCGGCTGGGGGCTCGAGCCGGACGCGAGGGATCTCGCGGCGCGTATCAGAGACCAGGCGGCGACGTGTCTCGGCGCCGCGCCCCTGCGGCCGTCCGGTTTTCGCGACGCCGTCGGTCGGCGGCTCGCCCTCTATCGGCGCGCGGCAGGCGGCCGGCCGATCGCGCTCTACATCAACGTGGGCGGCACCGCCGCGAGCCTCGGACGATCGCCCACCGTGTTGCGACTGCGGAGCGGATTCGTCCCGGCCGTTTCGTTCGACCGGTCGGAAGATCGCGGCGTGATGGCCAGGTTCGCCGAGCAGCACGTCCGCGTCCTCACGCTGCTCAACGTGCGCGACCTGGCGCTTCGCTGGGGCATCCCGCTGGGCGGTGAGGCGCGGTGAGCTCGCGCCGGACGATCAGATGCGGCCGAGCCGATCGTCGAGGTCGGCGATCGCCCGGTTGAGCATCGCCCGGTGCGCGTCGGTCGTCGCGCGCTCGAGGTCGGCCGCCGCCCTGGCCCGCGCCAGTTCCAGGGTGCGCCGCTGTTGCTGCCGTGCCCGCTCTTGCGACGTCGCCGGGTGCCCGCTCCCGGCGCTCCGGCGCGACGCCTCGTCCTGCTGTACTTCGATCGACTTGCTCTCCCATCCTCTCGCCATGACTCGATCCTATACCCGGACTCCGGGAGGATGGAGCCTCTCGCCACGGGCTGCTATACTCTCGCCGTGCCCGCCGAGTCCTTTCAGCCGTCGATGGCGCGCGCCGCCGCCGCACTCCAGCGCGGGCGAGGCGCCGAGGCCCTCGATGCGCTCTCGCACGCGCTGAACGCTCCGGGGCTTCGGCGCGAGGACGAACTGGCCATCCGCTGCGCGATGGCCGAAGCCTGGTTGCTTCGCGATGACATCACGCAGGCGGCCACCGTGCTCGGCCGGCCGCCCGACGTCACGCGTGAGCGAATCCCGCCCGGGCAGCTCTCGGCCCTCTGGCGCCTCCACGGCCGCCTCGCCGCGCTCCGCGGCGATCAGTCGCGCGCGATTGCCCTGCTCGGCCGCGCCCTCAAGCAGGCGGAACTGGCGCTCGACTCGCGGGCGATCGGCCTGGCGCACTACGCGCTGGGCGTGTGCTACCGCCAGGTGGGCGACCCGGCGATCGTACGGGAGGAGGTCACCAAGGCGATCTCGGCCCTCAACGCCGCTGGCGATCGCCGCCACCTCGCGCTCTGCCACTCGCTGACCGGCATCGTGGCGGCGCAGTCGGGACAGTTCGACGAGGCGATGGCGTCGCTGCGACAGGCCGAGCGCCTCGCCAGCGCCGTGCGCGCCGAGGACGTGCTGGCGCTCGTGTGCGGCAACCAGGCCAACGTCACGCTGATGCGCCACCGCCACGACCAGGCGCTGGCGCTGGCCGAGCGCGCCCTGTCGCTGCACGAGCACGCCGGCTCGGTGCACGGCCTGGCCGTCGCGCTGGCCTCGCTCGGACAGATTTGCGTCCGGCTCGGCGACCTCTCCCGGGCCGAGCAGGTGCTGACGCGCGCGCTCGAGATCCGGACGCCGGTGCAGCTGCACGAGACGTCCGGCGCCGTCTTCGACACGCTCGCGCAGATCCATCTCGTGCGCGGGGAGTACGACGACGCCGAGCGGTGCCTGCAGCAGGCCTCCGCGGCGTACGGCACCTACGGTCTCGAGGCCAACCGCTGGTACGAGTGGTCGATCCGCCTGCTCACCGCCAGACTGGCGCTGCGCCGCGGCATCCGCGCCGACGCGCTGCGTCTCGCCGTGGAGATCGCCACGGCGCCGGGCGTGCCCGCCGCCGACGCTATCCAGGCCGAACTGCTCGCCGCCGAGGCCCTCCTCGCCGACGGCGCCGTGGAGGAGGCCGAGCGCCGGCTCAGCCTCGCCGTCGCGCATCTCGACCCCCGGGCGACGCCGGGCGCGTGGGGCGACTATCTCCGGCTGCGCGCGCAGGTACACCTCAGGCGCGGCCGCGCGACCGATGCCTACCACGACCTCGCGCAGAGCGCGAGCGTGTTCGACCTGCTCGGCGACCGGTACCAGGCGGCGCTCAGCCGGCTCGCCCTCGGCCGCCTGGTCGCCGAGGTGGGGGCCCGGTCCACGGCCGAGCGCTACCTGCGCGAAGCGATGACCGTGTTCGAGTCGCTCGGCGCGGCGCCGGACCTCGAGGAGGCCCGCGCCAGCGCCCGACTCCGCGCGCCGGCCCAGACGACGGGAGAGTACCTGACGGCGCCCGGAGAGGCCGACGACGTGATCGTCAGGCGCCTGGTCGATGCCGCGGTGATGCCCGACCTGCTCGCGATCGAGACCGCGTCGGCGTTCTCCGAGGCGGCGTCGGGCGATCCGGCCGTCGTGTTCCTGCGGGCCGACGGCGAAGAGATTCGCGCCGTGTCCTCGACCGGCTGCGAGACCGAGGCGGCCACGGCGCTCGCGCGCGCGGCCGTGCGCGGCGACGGCTACGGTCGCGGCGAGTTCTATCTCGAGTCGGTCGGCCACGAGGGCGACGACGAGCGGCTGGCGCTCGTCGCCTCGACGCGCCCGATCGGCCAGGCCACCTCCCGTCGCCTTCGCATGATCGCCGCCGTGGCACGCCAGGGATTCGCCCTCTGCGGCACCCGCGAGCGCGTGGCGCAGCCGCGCGACGCGAAGGCGCTCCAGACGCTCGATGCCGTGATGCCCGGCTTCGTCTGCGCGAGCGCGGCCATGTCGCGCGTCGTGGAGCAGATCGAACGGCTCCAGTCCAACGACCTGACGGTGCTCATCACCGGCGAGA
>PMKG01000427.1 GCA_003157675.1 Acidobacteriota bacterium | reverse complement strand
CAAGGAACTCGTCGCCCGCGCGATCCACCTCGGCTCGCCGCGCAGCGCTGGCGTGCTGCTGCCCTACAACTGTACGACGACGACGCGCGACCTCGCCGACAGCCAGCTGTTCGGCCACCGGCGCGGGTCGTTCACCGGCGCCGTCAACGACAACGCCGGGCTCATCCGCTCGGCGACGGGCGGCAGCCTCTTCCTCGACGAAATCGGCGACCTGCCGCTCGAGGTCCAGCCGAAGCTGCTCCGGTTCCTCGAGCAGGGCGAGGTGATGCCGATCGGCGAGTCGCGCCCGCTGCGAGTGGACGTGCGCGTCATCGCCGCGACCAACGCCGACCTCGAGCAGCGCGTCGCCGAAGGCAAGTTCCGCGAGGACCTCTACTACCGCCTGACCGTGATCCGCATCCACGTGCCGCCGCTGCGCGAGCGGCGGGAGGAGATCCCCCACCTCTGCGCGCTGTTCCTGCGCGAGGCGTGCGAGCGGCTCGGCAAGCCGGATGTGCAGCTGAACGCCGCGGCACTCGACCTCTTCTCCCAGCACTGGTGGCCCGGCAACGTCCGCCAGCTGAAGAACGAGATCCAGCGGGCGGTGGCCATGAGCGGGCCGGATGGCATCGTCGGTCCCGAGCACCTGTCGCCCGAGTTCGCCGCCCGGCGCGAACAGCCACCCGGTCTCGCGGCGCAGGCCGACGACCCCTCGATGAGCCGCCTCCCTCTCGGCCTCGCCGTCGACCGTCTCGAGCGGGACATGATCCGCGTCGCCCTCGAGCGCTGCGCCGGCAACATCTCCGAAACCGCGCGCTCTCTCGGCCTGACCCGACGCGGCCTCTACCTCAAGATGAAGCGTCTCGGGCTCGACGAACAGCCCTGACGCTGAATACGAAGTATCCACTCAGGAGCATCACTGTAACCGTTGTATACACCTTCAGGCCCAGCCTATCGTCGGCACAATTACGCTAAGTAATTTATTTATAATAGTTTAGTACCATTGAAGGCCAACCGGCCAATGGCTTGGCCGCCTGGACCACATCTTGATACCTGTCTATGGCATGAACCGAACTTCCACGATGCTCTCCCCAAGCGAAATCTCCGGTGAACAGCGGGCGTCGACCCGTCAGCCGCTCGGGGTCACGGGTCGGGTGGTGTGGAAGGACGGACGCGGGACAACCCGGTTCAACAGCGTGGTGATCCGGGACGTCAGCGAAACCGGGGCCTATATCGAGAGCGTCAGCGGGTCGGCGATTCCCCTCTTCCGGCTGGTCACCCTCCAGGTCGAGCGCGCCGAACAGGCCGACACCCTGCCGACGACGCTCAAGAACGGGCGCGTGCTGTCGGCCGTCTACCGCCTGGGACCGTCGCGCCAGGCGACCGGCGTGCCGGAAGGCTACGGCCTGCGGCTGCTCGTGGAGCCGCGCCGCCGCGCCGCCGTCGCACCGGCCCCGCGTCCGGTGTTCGCGTTCGCAACCGCCTAGGAACAGGGGCTCAGGGCTCAGTCCAGAGCGGCTCAAGACTCAGAACTCAAAACTCAGAACTCAAATCAACTCAATCAGCGCTGCCAGCGCCCCGCTCGGGTCGCCGCCGAGGTCGATCCTCAGGATCCGCCTGCCTCGCTGTTCGAGAGCTGCCCCGTCGCCATCGGCCTGCGCCCGGATCAGCTGGCCGAACGTGTAAGACGTCTCCGGCACGGGCAGGTCGACGACGGGCCGGTCGAGCAGCTGGAGGAACATCCCCGAGTTCGGTCCCCCCTTGTGAAGCTGCCCGGTCGAGTGGAGGAATTTCGGCCCGATACCGAGCGTCGTCGCGACGCCGGACCGCCGGCCGAGCCGCTCGCGCAAGGTGTTGAGCCCGCTCGTGATGGCCGAGGTCGGCGCAAGATAGGCCTGCAGGCCGACGTAGTCGCCTGGACGGGCGGAGCCCAGCCAGCGTGACAGTGCATCCGGCCACCCGGACGGATCCGTCAGGGCCGGGGTGATGCCGGACCGGTCGGCGCCGGCCGGCGCTTCCATCGCCCGGCGTGCCAGGTCCTTGGCGAGCTGAACAGCCGGCTGGTCGAACGGGTGGATGCCGAGCTGCGCGCCGGCGACCGCCGTGGCCATCTCCCACCGGAAGAACTCCTGGCCGACACCCGTCGTGGAGTCGAGGGCGATCGTGACCACCGGGTGCCCCCGGTCCGCCAGCGCGGCGAGCATCTCCGCCCGTCCGTCCCGATCCGCGCCGCCGAGCGTGATGGACACGAAGACGCGGTCGGGGCCGTAGCGCTCGATGCTTTGAAGCGGCTCGTCGACCACGGGGATGATGCCGACGCCCTGCTTGCCGGTGCTTTCCGCGACCAGTTGCTCGATCCAGGCCGGCAGCGCCGAGAGCGATGGGCTCGCGAAGATCGTCAGCTTGTCGCGCCCCGCGCGGGCCAACGCGCCAAGCGTCACGCCAAGGGCGACCGCCGGGTTGTCGGCCCCTTCCCTGCCCGGTCCGGATGCGGCGGCCATGGCGAGGGCGTGGTCGAGGATCGCGCCGGCATCGGCCCCGACGAGCGACGCGGGCACCAGTCCAAAGACGCTCAGAGCCGAGTAGCGGCCCCCGACATCGGGCGGCGCCTGGAACACCCGGCGGAACCCGCGTTCGGCGGCGAGCTTCTCGAGCGAGGTCCCCGGGTCGGTAATGGCAACGAAGTGTCGCCCGGCCTCCCCGGCCGGATACCGCGACCAGAAGTACCGGAAGAACGACGTCGTCTCGCTGGTTCCCCCGGACTTGCTGGACACGACGAACAGCGAGTGGGGAAGGTCGACGCGCCGCTCCACGTCGCGGACGGCGTCGGGGTGGGTGCTGTCGAGGACGATGAGCGCCGGGCGGCCCGGCCGGCCGCCGAACGTGGCCTGGAACACCTCGGGCGCGAGACTCGACCCGCCCATGCCGAGCAGGACCACGTGGCTGACGCGCTCGGCCGCCACCTCGTCGGCGAACGCGGCGAGGGTCGGCGCCTGCGCGCGCATGGCCTCGGGCAGGCCCAGCCAGCCGAGCCGGTCCGTCAGTTCCGGCACAGGTGAGAGCGACCAGACCGTATGGTCCTTCTCCCAGATTCGCGTCGCGATACGGTCGCCGGCGCTTCGCTCCAGCCGGGACGTCACCGTCGGACCGGCGGCGCCGAGCGCGACGGTCTGGCGGTCGAGTCGCGGCACGTGCAGCGCCCGACGCTTGGTCTCGAGCGCCTCGATCAGCAGATCGTACGATCGCGCGAACGCCGCGACGCCGTCGCGCTGCAGCGCGGCCGTGATGGCGTCGAGGTCGACGCCGAACGCCCGCAGCCGCCGCAACGCCTCACGGGCCGCCGCGACGCCGTCGTCGACGGCGGGCCTCACCTGCCCGTGGTCGCGAAATGCCTCGATCGTCTCGGGCGGCATCGTGTTGACCGTGTCGGGGCCCACGAGCTCCTCGACGTAGAGCACGTCCCGGTAGGCGGGGTTCTTGGTGCTCGTGCTGGCCCACAGCGGTCGCTGCACGCGGCACCCGCGCGCGCGCAGGCCGGCGAACGCCGCTCCGTAGAAGAGCTCGCGGAAGCGCTGGTAGACGACCTTCGAGTTGGCGACCGCAATACGGCCGCGCAGCGCGAGGGCCTCAGGACTGCCCACCTGGTCGAGCGCCCGGTCCACCACCGTGTCCACGCGGGAGACGAAGAAGGACGCGACCGAGGCCACCTCGGCCGGCCTGGCGCACCGTTCGAGCCCGCGGATGTAGGCCTGCGCCACCTGCTCGTAGTGCTCGAGCGAGAACATCAGGGTGACGTTGACGTTGATGCCGCCGGCGATCAGTTCTTCGATCGCCGGAACGCCGGCAGGAGTGGCCGGCACTTTGATCATGACGTTCGGCAGCGCCAGCGTCGCCCACAAGCGGCGCGCCTCGGCGACCGTCGCGGCCGTGTCGTCGGCCATCGAGGGCGGCACCTCGAAGCTCACGAAGCCGTCGGCGCCGGCCGCGCGATCGTAGACGGGCCGCAGGATCGCTGCGGCCGCCCGGATGTCGTCGAGCGCGGCGGCCTCGAAAAGCGCGCCGGTCGCGAGGTCCGGATCGAACGCCAGCAGCCGGCGGAACTGTGCGTCGTACTCGGTTCCGGCGGCCATGGCCTTCTGGAAGATCGTCGGGTTGCTCGTCACGCCGGAGAGGCCGTCCGCGGCGATCAGCCGCTCGAACTCGCCACTTGCGAGGAGCGTGCGGCTGATGAAATCGAGCCATACCGATTGTCCGAGCGTGCCAAGCTCTTGCAGGGGGTTCACATCGTCTCCTTCGGTCGAGATCCGGGGGCCGACCGCGTCCCTTTTCTGCTCGCATCGGCGGCCCGGAGCATCTAGTATTATAGGTTGCGCAGCGCAGGGTGGGGCCAACTGCCGCGCTTGTCGTGTCGACTGCGGGGCTATCTGTCCCGGACGGCGTTCGGGCCGGCGCCGGGGCCTCATCGGGGGCCGGGGCCGGTCGGAAGCGCCCACCGCCATCCCGTCTCAGCCAGTCCCAACCGCACTCGCACGCGGACTGTTCAGTTCAACCCGGATGTCACTCGGAGAATGCCATCATATGACACGTCCTCACATCACAATCGACGGGAATGAGGCCGCCGCCTCGGTCGCCCACCGGACGAACGAGGTGATTGCCATCTACCCCATCACGCCGTCGTCCAACATGGGCGAATGGGCGGATGAATGG
>PMKG01000222.1 GCA_003157675.1 Acidobacteriota bacterium | reverse complement strand
CGTCCGCCTGCGGAACCAGGTGGCCCCCGGGACGGAGGGCGGATGGACGCGCCACCAGCCGGACGGCGCGCAGATGACGATCTACGACGCCGCCATGAGTTACCGTGACGAGCAGGTGCCGCTGCTCGTCATCGCCGGCCGGGAGTACGGCTCGGGGTCGTCTCGCGACTGGGCGGCCAAGGGCACNNCGAGCGAATCCACCGCAGCAACCTCGTGAACATGGGGGTGCTGCCGCTGCAGTTCAAGGACGGAGAGTCGGCCGCGAGCCTCGGACTGACCGGCACCGAGTCGTTCGGCGTCACGGGCCTGGCCGACGGCCTCGCGCCGATGGCGGACATCGTCGTGACGGCGCGCGCCGCCGACGGGAAGACGTTCTCGTTCACGGTCACGGCGCGGATCGATACCCCCGAGGAACTGGCCGCGTTCAAGGCCGGCGGCATCCTGCGGTACGTGCTGAGACAAATGGTCGACGGCCGATAAACGCAGCAAGGCTCAGGGCTCAAGCTAAGAGGCTCAGGGCTCAAGGCTCANNGTGAAAGCGGAGGCCCGCATCGTCGGATTCGACCTCTGCGGCATCGTGCCGGCCGAGGCCGTTCCCGAGGCTGGGCGCATCGGGGAGTGGATCGCCCGGGGCTACGCGGGCGACATGGGATACCTCCCGCGGACGGCGCGCCGGCGCGAGGACGTCCGCCGCTACCTGCCCTCGGCCCGCTCGGTTATCGTCACCGGAACGCTGTACAACGTCGATCGGCCGTACTCGGTCGAGGTCGCCGATTCGGCCGAAGCCGTCGTGTCGCGCTACGCCTGGGGCGACGACTATCACGGCGTCGTCGGCCACCGTCTCGAGGAACTGCTCGCGTGGNNGGATCGGCTGGATCGGCAAG
The DNA here is from genome assembly GCA_003157675.1 of Acidobacteriota bacterium. Lineage (GTDB taxonomy): Bacteria > Acidobacteriota > Vicinamibacteria > Vicinamibacterales > Fen-181 > FEN-299. The sequence continues at coordinate 15,498 of PMKG01000222.1, read as the reverse complement.
AACGGGTGCGTCATCAACGACCGGATCGGATCCTGGATCTTCCTCGGCGAGATCGTGTGCAGCCTGCCGCTCGCGCCCGACGCGCCCGCCTTCGACCAGTGCGGCGCCTGCGCGCTGTGCCTGGAGGCCTGCCCGACCGGGGCGCTCGTGGAGCCTCACGTGCTCGACGCGAGGCGCTGCATCTCGTACCTCACGANNCGACATCTGCCAGGACGTGTGCCCCTGGAACCAATCGGCCCCGGCGAGTGAGGACCCGGCCTGGCAGCCGCGTGCCGGGCTCGACCATCCCCGGATCGTCGACCTGTGCCGACGGACCGACGCCGAGCTGGCGGAGCTCACGCGCGGGACCGCCATGACGCGCGCGTCGGTCACCGCGCTTCGGCGCAACCTGAAGATCGCGCTCGAGAACAGCGCCAGCCCTAAAGGGCCGGCCTACGCACGGACGCTGCGGGACCGTGTGTAGCGCCAGCCAGGGAGGGCCGGCCTACGCACGGACGCTGCGGGACCGTGTGTNNCGGACGCTGCGGGACCGTGTGTAGGGCGGGCCTCTAGGCCTGCCAAAGCCGGACCGGGTATAGAGTCTTCAGACCCGCCATCGACCAATCGCGGTAGAATTGACATCAGTCAGCTCGGCCCCCCGCCGTCATTTCCCCCGAAGAGGCTTCCGATGAGATCATTGATCGCGCTGGGATCGCTGCTGGTCCTGATCGCGGCTGCGTGCGTGTCGCCCACGACGACGACGGCGCCAGCCAAGGAGGTCGTGGTGCCCGAACAGGCGAAGCTGGAGGCCGCTGCGGCGCAATACGCTCCCACCGACATCGGCGCTGACATCTCGAAGCTGCCCGCGGGCGAACAGCAGGCGCTCTCGCGCCTGGTCGAAGCGGGCTGGGTCATGGACGGCTTGTTCCTGCGGCAGGTGTGGGCCGGCAACGAGGGGCTGCTGCTCAACCTGCTGACCGACCGGTCTCCCCTCGGCCAGGCTCGGACGCATTACTTCCTGCTGAACAAGGGACCGTGGGATCGCCTCGACCACTACACGCCGTTCATCGCCGGCGTGCCGCCCAAGCCCGAGGGGGCCAACTTCTACCCCGCGGGTTCGACCAAGGCGGATATCGAGGCGTGGATGAAGACGCTGCCCGAGGCGGAACGGGCGCAGGCCGCAGGTTTCTTCACCACGATCCGGCGGACGGCGAACGGGAAGGCCGGGAAGCCGGGTTTCGAGATCGTGCCCTACAGCGTCGAGTACCAAGGCGAACTGACCCGCGCCGCCGACCTGCTGCGCGAGGCCGCGCGGCTGACCGCGCAGCCGACGCTCAAGAAGTTCCTCGAGACCCGGGCGGACGCGTTCCTCTCGAACGACTACTACGCGAGCGACGTGGCGTGGATGGAACTCGACGCGAGCATCGAGCCGACGATCGGGCCCTACGAGGTGTACGAGGACGAGTGGTTCAACGCGAAGGCGGCCTTCGAGGCGTTCATCGCCGTGCGTGACGACGACGAGACGGCGAAGCTCGCGAAACTGGGTGCCGAGCTGCAGGGGATCGAGGACAACCTGCCGATCGAACCGGCCTTGCGCAACCCGAAACTGGGCGGGATGGCGCCGATCCGGGTGGTCAACGTCGTTCTGGCTGCGGGCGACGGGAACCGCGGCGTGCAGACGACCGCCTACAACCTGCCGAACGACGAGCGGGTGGTGCGCGAGAAGGGCGCCAAGCGGGTCATGCTGCGCAACGTCCAGGAGGCCAAGTTCAACCTGGTGCTCCGCCCGATCGGCGCGCGCGTGCTCACGGGGGCGCAGCAGAAGAACGTCACGTTCGACGCCTTCTTCACGCATACCGTCATGCACGAGCTGATGCACGGCCTCGGGCCGCACCAGATCACCGTGGCCGGCAAGGCCACGACCGTGCGGGCGCAGCTGAAGGACACCTACAGCGCGATGGAGGAGGCGAAGGCCGACATCTCCGGCCTGTTCGCGCTGCAGCGGCTGATCGACAAGGGCGTCCTTCCCCGGTCGATGGAGGAGTCGATCTACGACACCTACCTGGCCTCGGCCTTCCGCGCGATCCGGTTCGGCGTCGCCGAGGCACACGGACGGGGCATCGCGATGCAGCTGAACTTCCTGATCGACTTCGGCGCGATCACCGTCGGGCCGGACGGAGCGTTCGCCATCAACCCGGCGAAGATCAAGGACGGCGTGACGGCGCTCACTCGCGAGATCATGACGCTGCAGGCGGCCGGCGATTACGCGAAGGCGAAGGACATGCTGACGCGGCTCGCCGTGGTCCGGCCGGAGGTGAAGAAGGTGCTCGACAAGCTGACCGGGATCCCGATCGACATCGAGCCGAGATTCACACGGCCCGGTTTGTAACCGGACCGCCCCCGCGTGAATCTCTCCAGTGTTGCTAGCCCCGCTCGTCGTGGAGGTTTGATGCCATTATTCGAATACACCTGTCGGAAGTGCGGTCACCAGTTCGAGACGCTGGTGATTGGCTCGCGCACGCCGACGTGCCCGAAGTGCCAGAGCCAGGATCTCGAGAAACGCGTGTCGCCGGTGGGATTTGCCGGCGTCGGCGGCGCGTCGTCGAGCCGGCCGTCCGGCGGCTGCCGCTCGACCGGCGGTGGTTGAGGGTTCTAATCGCGGGCCGGTCGGCCCGCCTGTCGCTTTTCGCTCAGTCGCTGCTCGATCCACCGGGTCCAGGCCCCCAGGCCCGGTTCAGCCACACAGCTTGTTTCCACCACTTCGATCCCCGGGTTCACGCGGCGCGCGTCGGCAATGGCCGCATCGCGGTCGAACCGCGTGTGCGGGAGCAGGTCGATCTTGTGGAGCATCATCAGGCGCGCGCGCCTGAAGATCCCCGGGTACTTCAGCGGTTTGTCGTCCCCTTCGGCCACGCTCAGCACCACGACCTTCGCGTCCTCGCCCAGGTCGTACGACGCCGGGCAGACCAGGTTGCCCACGTTCTCCACGAACAGGATGTCGAGATCGCCGGCCGGCAACCGCGCCATCGCTCGCTGCACCATGCTGGCGTCGAGGTGGCAAGTGCCGCCGGTCGTGATCTGGAAGGCGGGGAAGCCGTAGCGCTTCAGCCGGTCCGCGTCGCGCTCGGTCTGGATATCGCCGGTGAGGACGGCCGCGCGCAGCGGCGTGCGCCGCAATGCCTCGAGCGTGCCTTCCAGGATGCTGGTCTTGCCGGCCCCCGGCGAGGAGATCAGGTTCAGGCAGAGCGTCCCCCGCCCGGCCAGCGCCAGGCGAAGCTCGCCGGCGATCCGGTCGTTTTCCTTCAGCACGTTCTCCCGGACTTCCACTCGTTCGGCCACGGTCTACTCCAGTTCGAGAAACGACATCCCGAGTTCGTCGCCCGCCACCATCGACGCGCCGGTCGCGCCGCAGGCGGGACAGTCGGCCAGGAACTCGACGGGATGGAATTCCTGCCCGCACGCCGCGCACCGGTACCGGACCGGCACCGGCTCGGGGTCGAGCGCGGCCCCGTCGAGGTCGGTGTTCTTCACCGTCATTTCGAAGCAGAACTGCAAGGCGTCGACCGAGACGCCCGAGATCTCGCCGACACGCACGCCGATCCTGACCACGCGGCGGCCGCCGTTCTGAGACGCGTGCTCGCGCGCGGCATCCGCAATCGACTGGGCGATCGACAGTTCGTGCATGGCTCGTTCGAATGAGTCTCCGGCTCGCGGCTGGCGACTTGCGNNTTCCTGCCCGAGGACCGCGTCTCGGAGGTCGAGGCCCCGGTCGAGCTGTACCTCGCGGCCGCTGCGGCCGGCATTCTCCTCGAACAGCCCTGCGGTTCGCAGGCCACATGCGGGCGTTGCCGCGTTCGCGTGATCGAGGGAGCACCGCCCCCATCGGACGCCGAACGGTCGATCCTCACGCCGACCGACGTCGACGCCGGGTGGCGCCTCGGATGCCAGCTCGTCATCGACACGTCGGCCGTCATCGAGATCCCCGCGGTGACGCGGTCGCTGGCGGGCAAGTCGTTCGGCGACGACCTCCCNNGCCCAACGGCCCCGATTCGGCCTCGCCGTCGACGTTGGCACGACGTCGCTTGCCGCGGCCCTCGTCTCTCTTTCGGACGGGTCGGTGGCCGCGTCGGCGTCGGCACTGAACCCGCAGTCCGCGTTCGGCGCGGACGTGATCTCGCGCATCCGCCACACGACCGAAGCAGTCGACGGCCTCGCGCACCTGCAGNNGCGCCCGGCCTGCTGCCACGTGCTCGCGATCGACCCCGGAAACCCGACGATGATGCACGCGTGGCTGGGGGTGCCGGTGGCCAGCCTCGGCCGGGCGCCGTTCGAGGCGGCGTGGTCCGGCGCCTTGACGCTCAAAGCGGGAGCCGTCGGCCTTCCGATCGAACCCGACGCCGCCGTCCTTGTCTTCCCGCTCGTTCGCAGCCATGTGGGCGGCGACCTCGTGGCCGCGGCGGTCGCGTGCGGCTTCGACCACGTGGAGGAGTCGCGCGCCAGCGGCCCGCGCCTGCTCATCGACCTCGGGACGAACACCGAGCTGCTGCTCGAGTGTGACGGGCGGCTCGTCACCACCTCGGCGGCCGCGGGCCCGGCGTTCGAGGGCGGGGCGATCCGGCACGGCATGCGGGGCGCGCCGGGCGCGATCGACGTGGTGTCGATCTCCGCGGACGGCCGTGTGCGGACCCACACCATCGGCGGCCTGCCCGCCCGGGGACTTTGCGGCTCGGGCCTGATCGATGCCGTGGCCGAGCTGCTGCGCGCGGGCGTCGTGTCGGCGTCGGGGTACCTGCGGAAGCCTGCGGAGGTCCGTCTTGGCGCCCTGGCCGCACGGCTGTCCTCGATCGACGGCCAGCAGGCGTTCACGCTGGTTGGAGAGGACGACGCGACCTTCGCCGGCCCGGTGACGATCACCGCCCGCGACATTCGCGAAGTGCAGCTCGCCAAAGGCTCGATTTTGGCCGCGGCCACACTTCTGTGCCGGCACGCCGGTCTCTCACCCGGGGACCTGGGCGACGTGCTCGTGGCGGGCGCGTTCGGAAACTACATCCGCAAGTCGAGCGCGCTCGGCATCGGTCTCCTGCCGCCCATCGACCCCGAGCGCGTGCGGTTTGTCGGCAACGCCGCCGGCGTCGGCGCGAGGCTCGCGCTCGTCGACGCCCGCGTCACCGAGCGCGCCCGTCGGCTGGCGGCCCGAGCGGAGTATGTGGATCTGGCCGGCCACGCCGACTACCAGGCCGCCTTCATGGCGGCCCTGGCGTTCCCTGATCGCTGAGTCGGCAGTACAATGCCGGCCATGTTCGATCTTCTCGCGCTCGCCGCTTCACGCACCGTCATCGTGGATGGCGCCATGGGCACCCAGTTGCAGCTCGCGGGCCTCGGCCTCGGCGAGTGCGGCTCGGCGTGGAATCTGGATCATCCGGAGCGACTGACCGCCATTCATGCGGCCTACATCGAGGCCGGCGCCGACGCCGTCATCACCAATTCGTTCGGCGCCAACCGGTGGGTGCTCGGCCGTTACGGTCTCGACAACCGCGTGGAGGACGTCAACCGATCGGCGGCGCGGATCGCCAGACGCGCGGCCGGAGAGGGGACCTGTGTCCTCGGCGATGTCGGACCGTGCGGCGGCCTGCTGCCGCCCCTGGGTGCGATCGATCCAGGGGAACTGCTCGCGGAGTTCACCAGGCAGGCTCGCGCGCTGCTCGACGGCGGGGCGGACGGGATCATCATCGAGACGATGACCGCGGTCGAGGAGGTGACGATCGCCGTCCGCGCGGCCCGCGCGGCCGGCGCGCCGTGTGTCATTGCCTCGCTGGCCTTCGACCACCTGCCGAACGGCCTATACCGCACGATGATGGGCGTGTCACCCGAGAAGGCGGCACAGGCGGTCCTCGACGCGGGCGCCGACATCGTCGGCGCCAACTGCGGGACCTCGATGACCACCGGCGACTTCGCGCGCGTGGTCGAGGCGTTCCGCCGCGTAACCGACCGCCCGGTCATCGTCCAGGCCAACGCCGGCACGCCCGAACTCGTCGACGGCTGCGCCGTCTACAACCTCGCGCCGGAGGCGCTGGCCGACGGGATGGCCGAGGTCGTGGCCGCGGGCGCGAGGCTCGTGGGTGGCTGCTGCGGTACGACCCCCGCGCACATCGCCGAGCTGGCGCGACGGTTCAAGGCAGGCGCGTGATGCATATCGAAAACGTTCCGTTCGGCGTGACCGACTGGGCCCAGGTGCCGAGAACCGAGCACGCCGGAGAGACCGGCGTCGCCTGGTGGCGGACGCTCGAGATCGGCAACATCCGCGTGCGGATGGTGGAGTACTCGGCCGGCTACATCGCCGACCACTGGTGCTCGCGAGGCCACGTGCTCCTCGTGCTCGAGGGCGAACTGGTGACCGAACTCGAGGATGGATCGACGCACGTGCTTCGGGCCGGCGAGAGCTACCAGGTGGCGGACCGAACGGCGCCGCACCGCTCGCGGACCAAAGGCGGGGTCAAGCTGTTCATCGTGGACTGATAGGACAGGCGGAAAGGCGGAAAGGTCGCCGAAGACAGAAACGTCACGTTCGCCATCCGGACCCGGTGACTGCGGGCCCCCATCCGCAGGCAACCAAGCGACGAACGGCGAAACGTGACGACCAGCTATGACGCAAGGTGGGTGCCACTGTCAGGCTCTTCGGTTTCCTGCTGTATTTCTCAACATCACCATCCGTTCTCGCTCAGAATAGCCGGAGGTCCGGCAGGAGTCTGTTGACGGATGACGGATTCCCGGCGCTCGCGCCGTCGTGCCATGACAATTCAAGCCAATCCATGCCACGACATCTGAATCTGTGGCATTGTAGGGGCGACCATTCTGGGCCGTGCGAACACGTGAATTCTGGAGTCAGATTAGCCATGCAGGGAGACGCAGGCAGACGGCGGTGGGGGTGGGCGGGGCTGGTCCTCGTTCTGACCGCCGGGTCCCTGCTTGCCGCGAGCCAGGGAGCGCGGCGGCCGTCGCCGAGCTACCCCGCGGCCTATCCCGACCTCGGCATCACCCTCATCGATGAATGGGTGTCGGACCTCGACGTGCCGCGCGACGGCAAGTCGATCGCCTACTCCCGCCACGATCCCCGCGACTGGTACATGGACATTTGGACCAGCGGGGGGTCGGGCCGGGACCGCCGATGCATCACGTGCGAGCTGGCCGAGCCGGCCAAGCATCGCGGGGGGGTGGGCTGGCACCCGTCGGGCCGGTTCCTGGCCTTCTCGGCCGAGAACGACGATGTGCGGACGAGGAAAGGGGACCGGCTGGCCGAGCCCGAGGTCGGACTGAACACGAATCTCTGGGTGATGTCCGCCAATGCCACGAAGGCCTGGAGGCTGACCGACTACGAGACCGACTACGCAAGTCCTAAGGGCGTCGTCTTTCCGCACTTCTCGCCGGACGGCAAGCGGCTCGCGTGGTCGGGTCCGGTCGACCACGCAAAGACAGGGGCCGGGCGGGAGTGGGGCGAGTGGGCCATCTTCGTGGGGGACTTCGAGGTCCAGTCGGGCGTGCCGTCGGTGCGGAACATCCGCACGCTGCAGCCGGGCGATCAGCACGGCTATTACCAGGTCGACGACTGGTCGGCCGACGGCCGCCGCCTCCTCGTCAGCGCGAATCCGAATCCCGGGCAGCCGGTGACGGGACTCGACATCTGCGAGCTCGACCTGGTGTCGGGCGCCTTCCGGAACTTGACGCGCACGCCCGGCGAGTGGGACCAATTCGCGCACTACTCGCCCGACGGCCGGCACGTAATCTGGGCCTCGTCGCGCGGCCTCACCGAGCACTTCCATTCGATCGACGGCGTGAACTGGCGCCGCGACATCAAGACGGAGCTATGGAGGATGTCCCGTGACGGCACGGGCCCGAGGCGGCTGACCTTCTTCAACGAAGCCGGGTGGCGGGACTACGCCTGGTTCCGCGCGCAGGTGTCCGGCACCTCGGGCGTCTACGTGGCCGACAACGGGTTTATCTCAGGCGGGTCGCACGTCGCCGTCGTGCTCGCGTACGACACACCACAGGGGCTGTTCGGCGGGGTGCTCGCCGTGCTCGACCTCGACCGCCGCCGGTCGATGACCGATCTCACCATCCCGGCGTCCGGCCGCTGACCGCCGCCGGCGCGCCCGCCCCGCTCACTCGTCGAGCCCCACGCTCCGCAGCAGCTTCAGCGCGTTCCGCGACGTCGCGATGCCGGGCTGCAGGCGATAGTCGAACACGAGGCGCACGCCCTCGCCGTCCTGCTCCACCCCCTCGGTGAAGTGCACCGGGTGGCAGGCGGCCGCCAGTTCGTCGCACGCGGCCAGCTCCAGGTCGTGGGTGGTCACGACGCCGATCGTCGGCAGGTCCAGCAGGAGGCGCAGCACACGGCGCACCGCGACCTGGCGCTCGGCGGTGTTGGTGCCCTGCAGCACCTCGTCGAGCAGGTAGAGCACGCGGGGTCCGCCGTCGCGCGCCGATCTCGCGGTGACCACCACCAGCTTGAGCCGCTCGAGCGCCGCCATGAAGTACGACACGCCGGCCTCGAGCGAGTCCTGGACGCGAATGCTCGTGCACGGACGCAGCGGCGGCATCCTCAGGCGCTCGGCGCACACGGGGGCGCCCGCCTGCGCGAGCACGACGTTGAGGCCGACGGCCCGCAGCAGCGTGCTCTTGCCGGACATGTTCGATCCGGTGACCATCAGGAAGCCCCCGGGCGGGCCGACCGTCACGTCGTTCGCCACGCGGCGACCTGCGGCGATCAGGGGATGTCCGAGTTGCCGCGCCTCGAAGACGACCGACGACTCGTCGATCTCGGGGAAGGCCCACGACGGGTTGTCGTGCCTGAGCGAGGCGAGCGCCGAGAGCGCGTCGAACTGCCCGAGCGCCGCGTACCACCGGCGAAGATGCGGTCCCGCCTGCGTCTGCCAGCGCTCGAGCGCGGCCAGCACGTGGAAGTCCCAGAGCGTGAGGAGCGCGATCACGGGGTGAAACAGAGCCACGCGCCGCAGGTCCGCCATCCGCTCGATGCGCGTGAGCCGCACCATCTCGCGCGCGGCCGTCGTCCCCGACGCGCGCAGCTCGGCCTGCAGTCGTCTAAGGAGCGGCGACGAGCAGGGCATGTCCGCCATCCGCGCAAACACCGCCGCGTGGTGGCGGACCAGGCCGAACCTCGAGAAGACGCGCGCGAAGGTCTGCACGATGCGCTTGCCGAAGACGCCCATCAGCATCGCCGACGCGCCCAGCGGCCACAACCACTGCGGGCCGTCGATGAGACCGCCGATCTGCGCGGCGAGGAGCCCGACGATCGTGGCCGTCAGCAGCCACACGGTCCACTGCGCGGCGGGGCGCCGCGTGAACCAGGGACCGGCTTCGGCCCAGACGAACAGGTCGTCGAGCGCTTCTCGTGCTGGCTCGACGAGCCGCCCCAACGCGGCGAAGGTCTCGCGGTCGCGCTCGAGCCGCGCCAGCTCTTCGACCGCTTGCTGGCGGTCGCGGATCACGCCCGGCGTTGCGCCCTCGGTGAGCCACGCGGCCAGCGTGGCCCGCCCGGCGTCGGTGCCCGTCCACCCGAGCAGCTGGAACACCGACGCGCGGCCGAACACGTCGAGATCGTCGGCATACGGATGCGTCGCGCCCGGGCCGGTCGTTCGGTCCGGCGCCAGCGCGTTCCAGTCGCGCGAGACACGCGCCGCGGCGTCGGCGTTGACCTGCGCCAGGGCGGCCACCCACCGTTCGCGCCACTCGATCCGGGCGTGCCAGGCGACCAGGACGGTGAACATGACGAGGCCCGCGGCCCCGGCGCCGATCCGAGCCGCGGTGTGCGACACCGGTCCCGGGAAGAGGGACAGGAAGCTGGCGGCCGCGGCGAGGAACACGACGAGGCGCGCGTACGACAGGTGATGGGACGTGCGCGCGAGCTNNGGTCACCTGCCGCGGCAGGTGACCGTTATAATAAGTTACCGGGCGCGAGGTGTCGTGGTGCGCGCCTGCTTTACCGATGCTCAGCCTATTGCAGGTTCGCCCGGAACGGAGTCCAATCCCCGGTGGCCGCCTTCTGGTCCCGGTCCTCGCGACGCTTGTTTTTCTGGCGGCGTCGAATCAGGCGGCCGCGAGCGCGCCCGGCGTGAGCCCGCGCCATGCCACGCGGCCTGCGAGTCCGGTGAAGACCGAGTCCGGCCCGGTCTCCGGCACCCTGGAAGCGGGGGGATCGGTCCGGGTCTACAAGGGCATTCCCTACGCGGCCCCGCCAGTGGGGCCGCTTCGCTGGCGGCCGCCTCAACCCGTCGCGCCGTGGACCGGCGTCCGCCAGGCGACCGAGTTCGGCCCCTCCTGCCCGCAGGCCGACCGCAGCGCCTTTTCGATCGAGCGACTTGGCAAGACGAGCGAGGATTGCCTGACGCTCAACGTGTGGGCGCCGGTGCACCCGCCGGGCCGGCGGGTGCCGGTGATCGTCTGGATTCACGGAGGCGCCTTCACCCAGGGGTCCGGTTCGCTGGCGGTCTACGATGGCGCGGCGCTGGCGCGGCGCGGGGCCGTGGTGGTGACGTTCAATTACCGGCTCGGCCCGCTCGGGTTCTTCGCGCACCCGCTGCTCAGCAAGGAGTCGAGCTACGACGCATCGGGCAACTACGGGCTGCTCGACCAGCTGGCGGCGTTGCGCTGGGTGAAGGCCAACATCCGCGGGTTCGGTGGCAGCCCCGACCGGATCACGGTGGCCGGCGAGTCCGCCGGCGCCGTCAGCATCGGCTGCCTGCTCGTCTCGCCGCAGGCGCGCGGCCTGTTCCACGCGGCCATCCTCGAGAGCGGAACGGCGTACGGCATCACCCGCTACCTCCGCGACGCGCCGGCCGGCGAGGAGTCGATGGAGCAGGTGGGGGAACTCATCGCGAGGCGTCTCGGCTGCGACCGCGAGGACGACGTCCTCGCTGCCCTGCGGTCGCGGAGCGTAGACGAGATCATGACCGCATCGCACCCGGCCTCCCCGTTCTTCGGCGAGGGGATCCGGTTCGCGCCCGTCGTCGATCGCTGGCTGATCCCCGACCGCCCCGCGGCGCTGCTCGCCGGCCGCCAGCAGCTGAAAGTCCCGGTGCTCGTCGGGTCGAATCTCGACGAAGGCACCATCTTCGTGGCCGCGCTGCAGGGACTCGACGTCGACGCGTACCGCCGGCTCATCAGGGCCGCGTTCCGCGATCGGGCCGACGACGTGCTGGCGCGGTTCCCGGTGGCCCGCGACGCCGACGTGAAACCGGCGCTGGCGCGCGTCCTCGGTTACTCCTCGTTCGTCGCGCCCGCCCGCCGCCTGGCGCGATCGATGGTGGACTTCGGCAGCCGCGCGTACCTCTACGAGTTCACCCGCGTCCGGCCGGGCACGCCGGCCATGCGTCTCGGCGCGTTCCACGGCGCCGAGGTCCCGTTCGTGTTCGGCACCATCGGCCGTCTGGTCCCCGCGGGGCCGACCGAGGTCGAGGCCGCCGACCGGGCGCTGTCGCAGGCGATGATGGGATACTGGATCAGGTTCGCCGCGACCGGCGACCCGAACGGCGACGTGGCCGCCGCGTGGCCGCGTTACGCGTCGCGCGGCGACGTGTGGCTGGAGCTCGGCGGCGAGATCCAGCCGCGCGCCGGCGTGGCGCGCGAGGTCTGCGACTTCTTCGACCAGGTGGCCGCGGAGCGTCCGCTGCGCTCGCCCGGCCGGTTCCGGTAGCAAGCCGATGCGCACACTCGTGTGGCTGCTGAGCGTCGTCGTGTCCCAGGCCCTGGCCCAGGCCCCGCGGCAGGTGCCCTTCGTGACACCGCTCGCGCCGGCCGACTTGAAGGACAAGCAGGCCGTCGTCGAGACGACGGCCGGGACGTTCGTCATCGACCTGCTCGCAGGCGCCGCGCCGAACCACGTCGGCTACTTCATCAAGCTGGCCCGCGAAGGCGCGTACAACGGGACCACGTTCCACCGGCTCGTGCGCGGCGGCATCATCCAGGGAGGCGACCCGCTCACGAAGGACCCGGCGAAGCGCGACCTCTACGGCACCGGCGGCCTCGGCGTCCTGAAGGCGGAACTCGGCGCCGCGAAGCACACGCGCGGCGCCATGTCGAGCGTCATCCTCCCGGGCAGGCCCGACAGCGGCGGGTCGCAGTTCTTCGTGTGCGTGGTCGACCAGCCGGCGCTCGACGGCCAGTACTCGGTCTTCGGGCGCGTGGTCGAGGGCCTGAAGGTGGTGCAGAAGATCTCCGAATCGCCGGTGGACGACAAGGGCAAGGCGATCGGGCGAATCGAGATCATCGCCGTCACCATCCGCGACAGGCCGGTCGAAGAGGCCGCGCCGTTCTCGCGCGAGAGCCCGGCCGAGCTCACGGCGTACCGCGTGACGCTCGAGACGACGCTCGGTCCCATCACGCTCGAACTGCGACCCGACAAGGCGCCCGAACACGTCCGCAACTTCCTGCGCCTCGCCTCCGCCGGCGCGTATGACGGCACCGCGTTCCACCGCGTGGTGCGCGGCTTCGTCGTGCAGGGCGGCTCGATGAACTTCCGCCGCGAGGCGCTCGACGAGCAGCAGCAGCGGTTCGTGCGCCAGCTCCAGCCCGAGTTCAACGACCTGCCGCACGTGAAGGGCACGCTGTCCATGGCGCACGGCGAGGATCCGACCTCCGCCTCGACGTCGTTCTTCATTTGCACGGCGCCGGCCCCGGGCCTCGACCGGGCCTACACCGCGTTCGGCCGCGTCATCGACGGCATGGCCACGCTCGAAGCCATCGAGGCGACGCCGGTCGAGGCTGAGAAACCGAAGACCACAATCGAAATCCTCCACGCTCGAGTGGCGAGGGCCGACCGGTGAGAGGTTGGCGGGACGGGGCGATACGGCGGGTGGGACTGCTGGCCGCGTGGCTGGCAGTACCGGCGCTGATGGCCGTGTGGGGGTGCGTGCCTCGGCTGAACATGCGCTCGCCCCGGAAGCCGGTCGAGTTCGTGCGGACCATGACGCTCTACGACCACCCCCTGGAGGTCCACCTCGCGCGGCCCGCCCAGCTGCAGCCGGGCATGCCGCTGCTGTTCTACGCGACCGGCGACGGCGGCTGGCGGAGCAAGGACGTCGAGACCTACCGCCGCCTGATCCGGTGGGGCTACCCGGTGGCCGGGTTCAGCGCCCCGAGCTACCTGAGCCACCTCGGCTTCGTGTCAGGCACGACGACGCCCGTGCGCCTCGCGAGGGACTACCAGCGCCTCATCGAGTTCGCCAAGCAGGTGCTGAACCTGCCGGCGTCGACTCGCACGGTGCTCGTCGGCGTCTCGCGCGGGGCGGGCCTGGCCGTCGTCGCGGCCGGTGGGCGCGAACTCAACGTCGAACTCGCCGGCGTACTGGCCGTCGCCCTCACCAGGGAGGAGGAGTACGTCCGGCATTACCAGGTGAAGCCGGGCCGGACGCCGAGCGACATGCCGACGAGGGAGCTGGTCGGGTTCCAGACGTACGAATACCTGGACCGGCTTCGGGCCCTGCCGCTGGTCGTCATCCAGTCCACCGGCGACAACTATCTTCCCGCGGCGTCGGCGCGCACGCTGTTCGGCCCCGACACCGACCTGCGCCGGCTCGTCTCGATCGAGGCGCGGGACCACAGTTTCGGCGGGGCGCGCGACGCGCTCTACGCGCGGATGGCCGACGCCCTCACCTGGATGGCGTCGAGGCCGCCGTCGCCAAGCACGCCCGCGAAGTGAACCGCCAGGACCAGCCATGATGTCTTTCTCAGTCGTTTCGTTCCGCCGATGCCTGCTCGTGGCCGCGGTTCTCGTGTGCGCGCTCTCGGGCGTCGCGCGCGCCACGCCCGAACAGCGACTCGATTTCACGGTGCGCGGCAAGACGCTGACCATCTCGGTCTACCGATCGGCGCTGGCGCAGCCGCTCGGGACGATCCTCATGGGCAGCGGCGACGTCGGCTGGGTGGGCCTGGCCGTCGACCTGTCACAGTTCCTGTCCGACAAGGGCTACACGGTGGTCGGCATCAACGTCCGTCAGTACCTCGGCGCGTTCACCGCGGGCAAGGTGACGCTGACGACCAAGGAGCCGCCGGAAGACTACGAGAGCCTCTTCCGCTTCCTGACGGCGAAGAAGCTCATCACGCCGCCGGTCATCCTCTCGGGCGTGTCGGAAGGCGCGGCGCTGGCCGTGCTCGCCGGGGCCGGCCCGCGGAACCGGCCCTGGGTCAACGGCGTGATGACGATGGGGCTGCCGCCGTCGGCCGAGCTGGGCTGGCGGTGGACTGATTTCACGAGCTGGATCACGAAGAAGAACTCGAACGAGCCGATGTTCACGCCGAAGGAATTCGTCCCGGCCATCGCGCCGGCGCCGCTGTGCATGCTGCAGTCGAAGGTCGACGAGTACGTGACGCCAGCCGACTACCGGCTGTTCGAGGCCGTGGCGCGGGAGCCGAAGAAGTTCGTGCTCATCAACGCGAGCAACCATCGCTTCACCGACCGCCGGAAGGAACTGCAGGCGGAGGTCATCGGCTGCCTCGCCTGGATCCGCGAGCACCAGCCGCCGATGTGAGGCGCCGGCGCGGACGCCCGCCGATCAGGCGTTCTCGACGCCGTCGAACAGGGGCAGCCGTGGCAGGGGCCGGCGCCGCCGGATCTCGCCCGGCGAGTCGCACAGGTTGTGGACCGAGACGCCGAGCAGCCGCACCGGCCGGCGGCCCGCCTCGGTCCGGGCCAGCATGTCCAGCGCCCGGCCGACGATGTCGTCCCGGTCGCAGGCCGCCGCCGCGCGCGAGTGGCTGCGCGTGATGGTCGTGAAGTCGGAATACCGCACCTTGATCGTCACCGTGCGCGCGTAGCGCTGGTGCCGCTCCAGCCAGTCGGCGGCGTCCGCCGCCATCGCCTCGATCTCGGACCGGATGCGCTCGACGTCGGTGAGGTCCTCGGAGAACGTGTTCTCGCTGCCGGAGGACTTCGTCGGGCGGTCCGGCTCGACGGAGCGGTCGTCGACCCCGTGCGCGAGTTGCACGAGCCAGTCGGCCGCACTCCCGACCAGCCGCTCGAGCGCGTCGCGCCCGACCTCGCGAAGCTGCACGGCCCGGTCGATACCGGCCGCGCGCAGGCGTCCGGCGGTCACCGGCCCGACGCCCCAGAGCGCGTCGACCGGCAGTTGCTGCAGGAACGCCTCGACGCGCCCGGGCGCGACGACGGTCAGGCCGTCGGGCTTCTTCCACCCCGACGCGACCTTGGCCAGGAACTTGTTGGGCGCGACGCCGGCCGACGCCGTCAGGCGGGTCGTCTCGCGGATCGCGTCCTTGATGCGACGGGCCACGGTCATGCCGAGCGCCTCGCCCCAGGCGTTCTCGGTGACGTCGAGGTACGCCTCGTCGAGCGACAGCGGCTCGACCAGCGGCGTCACCGAGCGGAAGATCGCGAACACCGCCGAAGACACCTCGCGGTACTTCCGGAAGTCGGGCCGGACGATGACGAGCTCCGGGCACCGCCGGAGTGCGACCGCGCTCGCCATAGCCGAATGGACGCCGAACCGGCGC
>PMKG01000121.1 GCA_003157675.1 Acidobacteriota bacterium | reverse complement strand
GATGCTCAACAAGGGTCCGCATATTCTTGAGGCCATCCGGATGCTAGATGGCGTGCTCGCCCGGATGGAGGGGCATCAGCACAAGAAGACCCCGCAGTTGCGTGTCCTCCACTCGTGGCAGTCTGCGTTTTCGGCAGAGGCAGGAAGGAGATAGAGATGATCACGATTCTTGGAGCGGGTGGCGCCATCGGCGTCGAGCTCGTGAAGCTACTTGCCGCCAGCAACCATTCGTTCCGTCTGGTCAGCCGGAATCCGCGCGGGGCGCCGGGCGCGACCGAGACGGTGGCCGCCGATCTGACGGACCTGGATCAGACCATTCGCGCCGTCGCCGGCTCCAGCGTGGTGCACCTTCTCGCGGGTGTGAAGCACGACCACGAGGTCTGGCGGGAAGTGTGGCCGCGGGTGATAAGCAACACCACCGAGGCCTGCAAGCGCGCGGGCGCGAAGCTGGTCTTCTTCGACAACGTCTACATGTACGGCAGGGTCGACGGCCCGATGACCGAGGACACGCCCTCTGTCCCCTGCTCGAAGAAGGGCGAGGTCCGCGCGCGAATCGCCACCACGCTGATGGACGAAGTGAAGGCCGGCCGCCTGACCGCGATGATCGCGCGCTCGGCCGACTTCTACGGGCCAGACACCAGGAACGGCGTGGCGAACGTCCTGGTCTTCGAGGCGCTGGCCAAAGGGCGAAAGCCGGCGTGGCTGGTCGATGCCACGGTCCCTCACTCGCTCACCTTCACACCCGACGCGGCACGCGGCGTGGCGATGCTCGCCGGGCGCGAGACGGCCTGGAACCAGGTGTGGCACCTCCCCACCGCGCCGGACCCACCGACCGGCGCGCAGTTCATCGCCATGGCGGCCCGCGAGTTCGGCGCAGGGCCGCGGTACCGGGTCCTCAGCCGGCCGATGCTTCGGGTCGTCGGGTGGTTCAACTCCGACGTGCGCGAATCGTACGAGATGCTCTATCAGAGCGATTCGCCGTACCTCTTCGACTCGACGAAGTTCGCCAGGGAATTCGGCTTCGCCGGCACCTCCTATCAGGACGGGATTCGCATGGCTGCCGAGTCCTACAAGCGGCGGACCTGAGCGCCGCCGGCGCGGCTGAACGCGGCCACACGCCGGCCGGCCGGCCGCTACGCCGCCTGGAACGCGTCCTGAAACACCTCGATCACCGGCTGACCACGCGCGCCGAATGAAATGGCGACGACGTCGAAGCGGCAGCGCGCTTGCCGCAGGCGATGCCGTGCCAGGTAGTCCTCGGCGATGGCCACGACGCGTGTCTGTTTGTGCAGCGTCACCGCCTCGGCCGGCTCACCGTAGCGGCTGCTCGTCCTCGCCTTCACCTCGACGAAGACGACGGTTTCGCCCTCGCGCGCGATGATGTCAATTTCGCCAAAGCGGGAGCGGTAGCGACGGGCAAGAATTGCGTAGCCGCGGCGTTCGAGCTCGCGACAGGCGCAGTCTTCGCCGGCTTTTCCGAGCGAGATGCGATCGAGGAGGGGCATATGCCCCGACCCAGATGCAAAGGAGAGGCCGGGAAGAATCTACGCGGTTCCCCGCCCCGCGAGTTGCGCGAAATAGGCGCGGACGTGGGCGCAGTCGGCCGCGATGTAGACCTTGAGTTCGTCCACGCTCGAGAACGCCAGTTCCTCGCGGATGCGCTCGAGGAACTCGACGCGCAGGCGCTTGCCATAGAGCTCGCGCTCGACGTCGAGCAGGTAGGTCTCGATGACGACCGCCGACGGCTCGTGGAAGGTCGGCCGAATGCCGATGCTGGTCACTGACGGGTACACCACGTCGTCCACGGTCGAGCGTGTCGTGTAGACGCCGTTCGGCGGGGTCAGTTCGTTCGCGCTGTTCAGGTTCGCCGTCGGATACCCCAGCTGCCTTCCCCGCTGCAGACCGTGCACGACGGTACCGTCCATGAAGTAGGGTCGGCCGAGCAGTTCCGTCGCCTCCGCCATCCTCCCCTCGGTCACCAGGCTTCGCACGCGCGAACTCGACACGACCGACTCCTTGTACAGAACCGGCTCGATCTTGCGGGCCGAGAAACCGTACCGCGCGCCCAGGTCCTCCAGCTTCGAGAAATCCCCCGATCGGTCGTGACCGAAGAGGAAGTTGGCGCCCACCCAGACCTCGGACACGCGCAGCCAGTCGAAGAGCACGAGGCGGACGAACGTCTCGGGACTCCAGCTCGCCACGTCGTATGTGAAGTGGACGACGGCAGCCCCGTCGATGCCGGCCCGACCGGCCACTTCGAGCTTCTGTCGGAGCGTCATCAGCAGCCGCGGCGCATGCTCCGGGCGGACGACGCGGGTCGGATGCGGGTCGAAGGTGAGGAGCAACGGCGTCGCGGCGTGCTCGCGGGCCGTGCGGACGATCTGCTCGAGGATCTTCATGTGGCCGAGGTGCAGGCCGTCGAAGTTCCCGAGCGCCAGCACCGGCCGAAGCCAGTGCGCGGGCCGGGGATCGTCGGGATAGTGGATGACGTCCATCTTCATCGTCAGGCGCGGATCACGGCAACCCTGAAGGGTCGCCCTACAACGGAGGCGACGCGACGAGGCCGCCCTACGGAATGTCGACGATCAACCCATCATATGCCAGCTCGACGCCCGGAGGCAGGTGCGCCGACGTCTCCGCGTGACCGAGGTCGTGAGCGATGTGCGTGAGCAGCGTGCGAGCGGCCCCGACCCGCGCCGCCACCTCGATCGCCTGCGCCACCGTCAGATGCGTCGGGTGCGGGCGATGGCGCAGCGCGTCGACGACGAGCGTCCGGACCCCCTCGAGCAGCGGCCACGAGGAGTCCGGCACGGCGCTGCAGTCGGTCAGGTAGGCGAACGCGCCGACCCGGTAACCGAAGATCGGCAGATCCCCATGCGTGATCGGCACCGGGGTGACGAGCGTGCGGCCGACGGTGAAGGGACCCGTCACCGCGTTCAGCTCGAGGCGTGGCACGCCGCCGCCTTCCTGCCGAGGCGCGAAGGCGTACGCGAAGACCCGTCGCACTTCGGCGATGGTCGCCGGGTCACCGTAGCACGGGATGGCGCAGCCCTGCAGCGTGTTGAATCGGCGCGTCTCGTCGAGGCCGAGGATGTGGTCCGCGTGCGGGTGGGTGAACAGCACCGCATCGATGCGGACGACACCGAACCTCAGCGCCTGGGCGCGCAGGTCCGGAGGCGTGTCGACCAGCAGCGAGCTTCCATCCCCGGGCTCGATCAGGACGGACGTCCGCAACCTGTTGTCGCGCGGGTCGGTGGACCGGCACACGGCGCAGCGGCAGCCGATCATCGGGACGCCGTGGGAGGTCCCGCTGCCGAGGAACGTCACCCGCACGAGGTCGCCGCTCAAGGCTGGGCCGCCTGTTTCGCGGCGGCCGCCACCTCGACGTAGCGCAACCGGAGGTCGTAGAGGACCGCCTCGATCAGCCGCTCCTCCGACTCCTCCAGGTTGCCCTCCGTCTTCTCCTTGAGCATAGCGATCACGGCGATGAGATGGCCGGCCTCAACCAGATTGACCTTGGCGGGCTTGTCGGTCCCCGGGACGGGAAGCTGACCGAGGTGGATCTCGGCGCTGGCCGACAGCGAGAGCACGAACAGGCTGAAGGTGATCTCAGGGGAGTCGGTCATGTCGTCTCGCCTCACGGGATGGCAACCCTAAAGGGTCGCCCTACAACGGGCCCGCGGCTGCGTCACGAGCGTCACGCACCAGGCAGGGCCACGCACGCCCGAAATGTTAGCATACGGGTCATGGCCGACAACGCCGGCTCCGCCTTCGAACGCCTCGTCGAGATCGTGGCGCGCCTGCGCGCGCCGGACGGCTGCCCG
>PMKG01000147.1:416-2747 GCA_003157675.1 Acidobacteriota bacterium | reverse complement strand
GCCGCCGCCGCCCGCGCGACCGCGCCACCCCGATCATCGGGAAACGTGATGACGTCGGTGGGCGATCGCCCGGCGAGCAAATTGATCTCCTCCACGCGGAACCCTTCGGGCACCCGCAGGATGAGCCGCCATCTGAAGGGCGAGACGAACGTGGGCAGCGCGGCCGGGAGGGCCGCCGGGTCTTCGCCGTCCAGGTAATGGAACGTCTCACCAACGCGGCCGACCGATCCGGGCAGGGCCGCCTCCTGGAGCGCCACCGCGTCGCCAAGCGCGACCTCGTGCGCCNNGGCGCCGGCCGCTTCGATGCCGGCCACGGCCAGCAGCGCCACCGCCGCCGCGCGCGCGCGCCACGCCGGACGCATCAGGCCCGCCGCCACGCCCGCCGCCAGGATGCCCCAGAGATACACGTCGATGATGGGCATCCAGTCCACGCCGTACCAGGTGTACCGGAACGGGCTGAGGACGCGCGTGCCGTACGACGTCGCCAGGTCCAGCGCGATGTGTCCGAGAAACCCGATCGTGGACACGCCGAGCAGTGAAAGGAACGTGGCCGATCGCTCTGCGCGCGGCCACACCCGCAGCGCGAGCCACACGGCGGCAGCGGTCGCCACCGCGAGCCCGAGGCCGAGCGGCCCGTGCGTCGGTCCGCGGTGGGCGGCCAGGTACGCGACACGTCCGCCGGTGAACGCCGTGAGCACCTCGATGTCGGGGATGTTGGACGCGATGAGCAGCGCGGCGGTCGAGCCGCGGCCCGCGCGGCGCAGGCCGGCGCTCGCGAGCGTCAGGGCGAACAGGGAGTGGGTGACGTTGTCCACGCGCCTCGCTAGCCATGATACCGCGTGTTATCGTAGCGGCGATGGACGTCTACCTGGTGCCGGCGGGGCCCGAACGGCACGTGCTCTACTGCGAGCCCGCCGGAGAGCCCGTGACGTCCCGCGACGGCAGCCGCGGCGTCTGGCGTCGGCTTCTCAACGCATTCGCGCGCGTGCTGGCCGCGGTCGAGCGGGAACACGACGCGGTGCGCGACGGAACGTCGGCATCGCCGCCGCCGGGGCTGCTGCGGCGTTTCCGGTCGCGCGTCGTGCGCTGGATGGCCGAGCGGGTCGCCGACCAGCGCGTGCTGTGGCGCCTGCAGGGTCAGCGACGCGTGCGGGCGTTTTATCCCGACGGACTCGACCGGGCCGGCGCGCTGGCGGCGATTCACCGGAGCCTGCGCGCCGAATCGCGCCGCCACCAGACATGGCTCGGCGTCGACGCCGTCTGCCTCCTCGGGTCGCTGCTGTTCATCCCGCTGCCGGGACCGAACCTGCTCGGCTACTACTTCACGTTTCGAGTCGTCGGTCGCGTGCTCTCGATCAGGGGAGCACGCCAGGGACTCTCGCGCGCGGCGTGGGACCTCGAGGCCAGTCCGCCACTCGGCCAACTCTCCGGCGTCGCGAGCCTGCCGCCCACCGAGCGGGCCCGGATCGTGCGCTCGGTGGCGGACCAGCTTGGTTTGCCCCGTTTCCCGACGTTCTGCGAGCGGGTGCTCGGCGACACCCCCTGAGGCGCCGAGGTCCGCGTCGCCCGCGCCCCATGCCATAATCCGCCGATGGCGCGCGTGTTCCTCTCCTGCGGCGAGCCGTCGGGCGACTTGTACGCCGCCGCGCTCGTCGACCATCTGAAGGCGCTCGACCCCGCGCTGCGCGTGACCGGCTTTGGCGGCGAGCGGCTGCGCGCCTCGGGCGCGACGCTCATCGGCGACTTTCACGGCCTCGCCGTGACCGGCCTCGTCGAGGCCCTCCGCGTCCTCCCCCGGTCGTTCGCGATGTATCGGCGGCTCGTACGGGCCGCGCGCGCTGAGCGGCCGGACGTCTGCGTTGTCATCGACTTCCCGGACTTCAACTTCCGCCTGGCCTCGGCAATGCGGTCGATGGGCGTTCCGGTCGTCTACTACATCCCGCCGCAGGCCTGGGCGTGGCGCAGCGGCCGGCTCCGCACGCTCGCGGGGCTCGCGGACCGCATCCTCGTGATCTTTCCGTTCGAGGCGGAGATCTACCGCGCGGCCGGCACGCCGGTGACCTTCGTCGGCCACGGTCACGACCCGCAGCGGTCCGTCAACGCATGGCAGTGGCGCTCGAACATCGACNNACGCCGGTGACCTTCGTCGGCCACCCGCTCGTCGACCTCGCTCGCGCCACCTCGTCGCGCGAGGCCGTCCTCGCCGAAGCCGGCCTCGACCCGGGGAGACCGACGCTCGGTCTGCTGCCCGGCAGCCGGCCGAATGAAGTCCGTCAGATCCTGCCGACGCTCGTCGCTGCGCTCCCGGGCGTCGAGCGGAAGGTGCCCGGC
>PMKG01000147.1:0-291 GCA_003157675.1 Acidobacteriota bacterium | reverse complement strand
GGTTCGTGCACGTGAACATGATTGGGATGGTCAACCTCGTGGCCGGCAGTCGCGTGGCGCCCGAACTGATCCAGGACGGCTTCACGCCCGAGACCGTGGCGGTCGAGGCAGCACGCCTGCTGACGGACTCGGACCTCCGCCTCCGGACCAAGGCTGCGCTTGGCGAGGTCAGGGCAAGGCTGGGGGGGGAAGGCGCGAGCCGCCGGGCCGCAGAAATCGTGCTCGAGACCGCGCATAGCGGACGGCGGACCGTGTCCTGACCACTGGCGGCTATCGCGCGATCGCCCGACG
>PMKG01000343.1 GCA_003157675.1 Acidobacteriota bacterium | reverse complement strand
GCCCATGCCGCGCGCGACCACCGCTGCGTGGGAGGTCTTGCCGCCGCGGCTGGTCAGGATGCCCTGCGCCTGGAAGAAGCCGTGAATGTCGTCCGGCTTGGTTTCCTCGCGCACCAGGATGATCTTCTCGCCGGCCCGGCCGCGCATCTCGGCGGTATCGGCGTCGAACACGATATGGCCGGAGGCAGCGCCGGGCGAGGCGGACAGGCCCTGGGCCAGCGACTTGCCCTTGAAGTTGGGCGCCAGTTGCGGCACCAGCAGCTGTTCGAGCATGGCCGGCTCGACGCGCAGCAGCGCCTTCTCCCGCGTAATCAGCCCGTCGTTGGCCATTTCGACCGAAGTACGCACCATGGCGCGGGCGTTCATCTTGCCGTTGCGCGTTTGCAGGCAGTAGAGCTTGCGCTTCTCGATGGTGAATTCGAAGTCCTGAACTTCCTTGTAGTGCGACTCCAGCCGGTTGTGCAGTTCCATCAACTGGGCATAGATCTCCGGCATTTCGGTCGCCATCTCGGCGATCGGTTTCGGCGTCCGGATGCCGGCCACGACGTCCTCACCCTGCGCATTGATGAGGAACTCGCCGTAGAACTCGTTCTTGCCGGTGGCCGGGTTGCGCGTGAAGCCGACGCCGGTCGCGGACCGGTTGCCCGAGTTGCCGAACACCATCAGCTGGACGTTGACCGCCGTGCCGATGTAGTCGGGGATGTCGTAGATGCGCCGATACTCCTTGGCCCGCGGGTTGTTCCAGGAGCGGAACACCGCGTCGCGCGCGCCGCGCAGCTGCTCCATCGGCTCGACGGGGAACGCCTTGCCCGTCAGGCGACGGACCACGCCCTTGTAGCGCTTCACCACCTCGCAGAGCGCGCTCTCGTCGAGGTCGGTGTCGATCTTCGCCCCGCGCTCGTGCTTGACGGCGTCGAACTCCTTCTCGAACTCCTCCTTCGGGATCTCGAGGACGACGTTGCCGAACATCTGCATGAAGCGGCGGTAGCTGTCGTAGGCGAAGCGGCCGTTGCTGGTCCGCGCCTTCAGCCCTTCCACCGTCTCGTCGTTCAGCCCGAGGTTGAGGATCGTGTCCATCATCCCCGGCATCGAGAACTTGGCGCCGGACCGGACCGATACGAGCAGGGGGTTCGCCACCGACCCGAACTGCTGGCCCGCGACCTTCTCGAGCTTCCGGAGGCTCGCCTCCATCTGCTGCTCGACCTCTGCCGGAACCTTCCGGCCCGTCTCGTAATAGAGGTTGCACGCCGCGGTCGTGATCGTGAATCCGGGCGGCACCGGCAGCCCGGCATTGGTCATCTCGGCGAGGCCCGAGCCCTTGCCGCCGAGCAGGTCCTTCATAGTCCGGTTGCCGTCCGACTTGCCGCCACCGAAGAAATACACGTACTTCGTCGCCCTGGCCTTCACGGCCGGCGCGGCCTTCCTGACAGCCGGCTTCTTCTGCGCGGCCTTGCCCTTCGCCTTTGCTACCGTCTTCTTAGCCATGTTCCTGACAACTCCGTTCGTTAGGGATGATGAAAGAGTTGGATCAGCGCTCCAACTCGCTTTGAGGAACGATCTCTGAGATATCCGCCAGCTCCTGCATCAGATCGTGGAGGCGCCAGACCAGCGTGAGCCGCTGGTCGCGGAGCGCGGCGTCGTCCACCATGACGAACACGTCGGTGAAGAAGCGGTCCACCGCGGGCCGGAAGCCGGCCGCGAGGCGGAACGCTTCCAGGTAATCGCGCCGGGCGGCGGCCTCTTTGACCTGGCCGCCCCGCGCGCGGAACTCCTCGACGAGCGCGACCTCGGCGGCTTCGGTCAACCGGTCCAGCGTCTCGACCGGCCCCCCCTTGAGTTCGCGCGACAGGTTCTTCACCCGCTTGAAGGCGACGGCCAGCGCCTCGAAATCCGGCGACGTCCGGACGCGCCGGAGCGCTTCGAGGCGCAGGCGCGTGTCATAGGGGTCGCCGACGAAGCCGCGGCGAGCCCCGGCCACCGCGTTCACCTCATCGTACGAGAACCCGCGCTGCTGGAACAGGTACCGCAGGCGCTCGGCCAAAAACGTCGTCAGGTCGGCGTCCTCCTCGGCCGTCGCGGTCGGCAGCTTCACGCCAGGCTCGACGCACGCGTCGAGCGCCGCGCGGGCCTGCTGGCGGAGCGACGCCAGGCTGACCGGCGCCTCGACGCCCGTCAGCTCCGGCAGGTCGACCAGAACCTTGAGCAACCCGTGCGCCTGGCGGCGCAGGCCGTACGGGTCCCGCGTGCCGGTCGGCCGCTCGCCGGCCGCAAACGAGGAGACGAGCGTGTCCAGCTTGTCGGCCACCGACACGGCCGCCCATGTGACGGCGGCCTGCCCCAGCTCCGACCGGGACGGCGGCGCGTCCGCCTCGGGAGCCGCCGGGAGGTAATGGTAGTAAATCGCGCGCCAGATCGGTTCGCCGAGGCCCTCCTCGCGGGCGTAGATCCCGCCCATCGTGCCCTGGAGCTCGGTCAGCTCGCGCACCATGTCGGTCACGAGGTCGGCCTTCGCCAGCCTGCCGGCCGTCGCCGCCGCCTCGGCGAGGTCGGGTCGCCCGAACACGTCGCCCGCGCAATGGCCGGCCAGCTGCTCGATCCGGTTCGCCTTGGCGCCGTAGCTGCCCAGCTTCTTGTGGAACAGCACGCTCGCGAGCGCCGGCAGCCGATCGGCAAGAGGCGTCTTCCGGTCTGCGTCGAAGAAGAACTGCGCGTCACGCAGCCGGGCCGCCAGCACCCGCTCGCAGTTGCGCGGGATCGTGCGCGAGCCGGCGGACTCGGTGTTGGTGACGGCGAGGAAGGCCGGCATCAGGTGCCCGCTCGTGTTCACCACCGGGAAGAAGTGCTGGTGGTGAATCATCGTCGTCGTGAGCACTTCCTCGGGCAGCGAGAGGAACTCGGTCGCGAAGGTGCCGGCCACGACCGTGGGGTACTCCACCAGGTCGGGCACTTCCTGGAGCAGGCCGGATTGCGCCGACGCCGCGCTCACCCGCCCGCCGAGCCGCCGCGCGTGCGCGTCGAGCTCCCGGGCGATCCGATCGTGGCGCTCTCCGGTGTCGAGCACGACGAAGTGCTCGACCAGTCTCGCGCGGTACTCCTCGAAGGAGCGGACCTTGATGGCGCGGCCGGCGCGGCCGCTCGTCGCCAGGAAGCGGTGGCCATAGGTCATGGCCCCCGAGTGGACTTCCTGCACCAGGCCGGATCGCGCCGCGTCGCTGCGGTTGATCGTGAAGGGGACGACCCGCCCGCCGTAGAGGAAGAGGATCCAGCGGATCGGCCGGCCGAACGTCAGTTCGCCGCGGCCGTCGTCCAGCCAGGCGTCCCAGTGCATCTGCTTCGGGAACGCCATGTCGCGCAGGACCGCGCCGAGCGCCTCGGGCAGCACGTCGACCGTCGCGTGGCCACGCTGCTGCCGGCGGTACGCCAGGTAGACCCCCTTCGGCGTCTCGACGCGCTCGAGCGAGGCCACCTCCACGCCGTTCTTGCGGGCAAATCCCATGGCGGCGGGCGTCGGTGTCCCGTCCGGTTTGAATGCCGCGGTCACCGCGGGACCGGTGATCAGTTCCTCGAGGTCGGTCTGCCGCTCGGGCATCCTGGCGACCCGCGCGGTCAGCCGGCGCGGGGTGCTGAACGTCTCGACGGGCTCGTCCGGCGGCACACGCAGGGCGCCCAGGCGCGCCGAGAGGTGGTCGCCGAACTGGCGCGTCAGCCCCGGCAGCCAGGCGGCCGGCAGTTCCTCGGTTCCGATCTCGATCAGGAGCTCGCGATCCACGATAGTCGTCCGTCCTCTTGCCGAGCCTAGTTGTCCGTTCCGCCCCCGTCCGCCGGAGGTGGCATCGACTCCACGTACGCCTTGGCGATCCCGACGGCGAGCTGCCGCACCTTGAGGATGTACGCCGTCCGCTCGGTGACGCCGACGCCGCCCGACGAGTCGAGCACGTTGAACAGGTGCGAGCACTTCAGGCACTGCTCGTAGGCCGGCAGCACCAGCTTCGAATCGAGCAGCGTCCGGGCGAAGGCGTGATGACGGTCGAACAGGTCGCGGTGCAGCGCGACGAACGCCTCGCGCGGCATGTTGACCTGGCCGAAGGCGTACTTCGACTGTTCCACTTCGTCGCGCAGGCGCACGTCGCCGTAGCTCACCCCGGGCGCCCACTCGAGGTCGTAGACGCTGTCCACCTTCTGCAGGAACATCGCGATCCGCTCGAGGCCGTAGGTGATCTCCGCGGAGATCGGCGCGAGGTCGATCCCCCCCACCTGCTGGAAGTAGGTGAACTGCGTGATCTCCTGGCCGTCGAGCCACACTTCCCAACCGAGTCCCCAGGCCGAGATGGCCGGCTGTGCCCAGTTATCTTCCACTAAACGGATGTCGTGCTGGCGCGGGTCGATGCCGATGGCCTTGAGCG
>PMKG01000337.1 GCA_003157675.1 Acidobacteriota bacterium | reverse complement strand
TGAACAATCACTTCGCCGCCAAGGCGGTCGTCAACGCGACGATGCTCCGCCATCAACTCGGTCAACCGGTCACCGGAGAATACCGGGAGGAGATGCTCGACGCCTACCCCGAACTCCGCACTGTCGTCCCCCCGCAGGGAGGCAGCCTGTTCTCGATTAGGTCAAGAGACCGCAATTGAGGGGCGTGAATTGCGGGAGGCCGTGAGCTGGGCTACGATGAGAGGTTCTGGACAGTGGACACGAGGGGTCGATGAAAGTTGTCTTGGCTGATCTGAAGGGTCGTGAAGGCTTCGTGTCGAAGGACACGGTGGCCGGCGGCTACGGATCGCGGTTCAGGACGTTCTCGCGGACAACGGCCTGGGTGCACCGGTTCAAGAGCCAGTACCACTACACCCCCAGCGTTCACCTGGCCTATCTCGCCGCCATTTTGGCCGATGCGGGCCACGAGGTGGTGTCAACCGATGGGTCGCCGGTCGAGGCCGACCTCGCCATCGTCCTGTCGTCGCTGGTCGATTACCGTCACGAGACCGAGTGGGCCGACACGATGCGGGCGCGCGGCACACGGGTCGGCTTCGTCGGGCTGACAGCCTCGAAGATGCCGCAGCTGTTCGTCGAGCACGCCGATTTCATCGTGAGCGGCGAGCCGGAGGCGGCAGCGACCCGGTTGGCCCGTGGCGAGCCCCTGTCGGGCATCTGCGAGAGCGAGCCGATCGGCGACCTCGACTCGTTGCCCTTCCCCCGCTGGGACCTGGTGGCCCAGAAGAGCCGCTCCGGCATCCGGATGTCGCCCCGGCCGATCGGCGGCGGCTTTCCCCTGCTCTCGAGCCGGGGCTGCCCGGAGTTCTGCACCTACTGTCCGCACCGGATTCTGGCGCCCTACCGCACCCGCTCGGTGCGCAACATCGTCGACGAGATCGAGCAGATGTGCCGGCTGAACCGGCGTCCCTACATCATCTTCCGCGACCCGCTCTTCACCGAGTCGCGCGAGCGCGTGCTCGAGTTCTGCAAGCAGGTGCGGGACCGGGATCTGCGCATCCGCTTCGAGTGCGAGACGCGCCTCGACCGTCTCGACGAAGACGTGCTGCGCGAGATGCATGGCGTCGGGCTCCGCATCATCAGTTTCGGCGTCGAGTCGGTGTCGCCGGAGGTGCTCAGGAGGGTCGGCCGCCGGGTCACTCCCGAGGCCCATCAGCAGCAGATCATCGAACAGTGTCGCGAGATCGGGATCGCGACCTGCGGGTTCTTCATCCTCGGGTTCCTGACCGACGACTGGACCTCGGTGATGGCCACGATCGAGTTCGCCAAGGATCTCGGGCCGACCTTCGCCCAGTTCAAGCTGCTGACGCCGTACCCGGGCACACCGCTCTGGAAGCAGATGGAGCCGCGCATTATCGAGACCGACTGGGAGAAGTTCGACGGCTTCACGCCGACGTTCGAGCATCCCGCCCTGTCCGGCGATCAGCTGAAGTTCCTGCTCGGCGCGGCCTACACGCATTTCTACGTGCGACCGTCGTATCTGGCGAACGTGATGCGGATCCACAACCGGCTCGTGCGCGGCTGGGTGGACCGGCTCGACGAGCGCGTCGCGGCCCGCATCAACCGGTGGGAGGCCGGTTTGATGAGACAGGTCGCATGCTGACCGCGGTCTCCCGCTACGGGGCGCGCGTGCATCCGACGACCCAGCAGATCGTCGCCGCGTGCCGGGAGCGGGGGGAGTTCATCAGGGGCCCGCAGGTGGCGGCGTTCGAGCAGGCCTTCGCGGCGCGCCTCGGCGCGAACCACGCGATCGGCGCGTCGTACGGGCGGACGGCCTTCTACTTCATCCTCGAGGCCTTGCAGCTTCCCCGTGGATCCGAGATCATCCTGCCGGCGCTCACCTTCTGGGTCGTGCCCGAGATGGCACGCGCCGCCGGCCTGCGCGTGCGATTCGTCGACGTCGACCCGGCCACCTTCTGCCTGGATCCGGCGGCGCTGGAGCGGGCGATCACCGAGAAGACGCGCGCGGTCGTCCCGACGCACCTCTTCGGGCTGCCGTGCGACATGGACGCGATCCTCGATCTCGCGGCAAGGCACCACCTCGCGGTCATCGAGGACTGCGCGCACGCGCTGGGCGCCACCTACCGCGGCCGTCAGGTGGGCACGTTCGGCGACGGGGCGCTGTTCAGCTTCCAGACGCTCACACCGCTCAACTGCTACGGCGGCGGCATGGCGGTGGTGCGCGACGCCCCGGTCGCGGCGCGCGTCCGCGCGCGGATCGACTCGCTGCCCTGGCCGCACGAGAAGCGGATTGCGAACAGGCTGCTGGCCGGGCGCCTGTTGCGCGTGTTCACGAGGCCGCGCGTCTTCACATTCGTTGGCTTCCCGCTCTATTGGATCGGTAGCGTCCTCGGTGCGCAACCCGACGCGTGCCTGCGAGAGAAGGTCCGGCCGCTGAGGCCGCTGCCCGACGACTACCTGGAGCGGTTCAGCAACGTCCAGGCGGCGCTCGGGCTCGCCAGCCTGGACCTGCTCGACGGCTGGACCGCCGCCACGAGGTCCCACGCCCACGCGCTGAGCGTCGCGCTCGGCGGCATCCCGGGCGTCCAGGTGCCGGCCGAGCCTGCCGAGCGCACCCACGTCTACTACCAGTACTGTGTCGAGGTGCCGAAGCGCGCGCAACTGGTTCGCTCGTGCATGCGCCGGGGTGTGGATGTCGAGATGCGCCACGTCGACGTCTGCCCGCAGCTGGACCTGTTCGCGGCCGAGCGGATTCCGGCGCCGGGCGCCGAGCGCGCGGCGCGGGCCGTCCAGGTCCCCGTGCACGCGTCTCTGACCGATCGCCAGATGCGCCGGGTGACGGGTGTCGTCCGGAAGGCGCTCGAGGCCGCGGGGCCGCCGGGCAGGCCGCACGTGACGGAGGCCGCCCAACCGTGAATCCCGCCCACTGGCCTGGCGGCCTGGCCTACCTCGCCGTCTTCATCGCCGCCATCGTCGAGGGCGAGGTGGTGTTTGTCGCCGCCAGCGTGCTCGTCGGGCGGGGCGAGCTGCATCCGCTCGGCGTGCTGCTGGCCGGCGCGCTCGGGGGCTCCGCCGGTGACAACTTCTTCTTCTACGTGCTGCGCGGACGCCTGCAACGGTGGCTCGATCGGTTCCCGCGCTTCGCGCGCCACCACCGCGCGATCACCTCGCGCGTGGCCCATCATTCGACGGCGATGGTGCTGGCCTGCCGGTTCCTGCCTGGGCTTCGCACGGCCATCCCCGCGGCGTGCGCATACGCCGGGGTGACGCCCCTCAAGTTCAGCAGCCTGAACATGGTCAGCGCGCTGGCCTGGGCGTCGGCGATCCTCGCGACAGTGGCGTGGGGAGGGCCGGCGGCCATGGCGTGGATCGGGCTCAAGGGCTGGTGGGGAATCAGTGTGCCCGCTGTGCTGATCGTCGTGTTCTTCCGCTGGCTGGGCAAGGCGTCCACCGCGCTCGAGGACACCGAGGCCACGCCTCGGTCGGAGCCTTCGTCTACCGCACCCCCACCCGCGGACACCATCGGCTGATCACGCAGGCCGCGCAGCGCGGCCGGATCGGCCGGCACACGTTCTGCCCCCACGTCACCAGGTACAGATTGATGTCGGCCCACCACCGGCGGTCGGCCACGCGGTAGAGCGCCTGCTCGGTCTGCTCCGGCGTTCTGGTCTTCACCCAGCCCAGGCGGTTCGAGATCCGGTGGACGTGCGTGTCCACGCAGATGTTGTCGCGGCTGGCGAAAGCGAGGATGAGCACCAGGTTCGCGGTCTTCCGGCCGACGCCCGGCAGCGTCAGCAGCTTCTCCATCGTCGCCGGCACCTGTCCGCCGAACCGGTCCACGAGCAGGCGGCACGTGGCGCGCACGTGCCGCGCCTTGTTGCGGTAAAAGCTGACCGGGTAGATCAGCTTTTCGATCTGCCTTGGCGCCAGAGCCCCCATCGCCGTCGGCGTGTCGGCGACGCCGAACAGGCGCTCGGAGGCGGCGTGCGTCGTCGCGTCCTGCGTGCGCGCCGAGAGCAGCGTGCTGATCAGCACGTGGAAGGCGTGGTGCTGCCGCGCCTCGGCGATCTTCTCGATGGCCGGCAACTCGTGGTCCTCGATGGCGCGCCCAAGCGCGCGCATCACCTGGGGGATGGGCAGCGTCCTGGTTGGCATGGCGATCTCCGCGACTGTTCACCCGGCGACCGGCGTCAACGGCGCCCGGCCCGCGAGCACGGCCAGCACGTTGTCGACGGCGAGCGAGGCCATCGCGGTCCGCGTCTCGGTGGTCGCGCTGCCGAGGTGCGGCGCCAGGACGACGTTGTCCAGCCCCAGCAGGCCGGGGTAGACTCGCGGCTCCTGTTCGTAGACATCGAGGGCCGCGCCGGCGATGAGCCGTTCGCCCAGGGCCCAGGCCAGCGCGTCTTCATCGACGACCGGCCCTCTGGACGTGTTGACGAGGTAGCCCGTCCGCTTCATCCGCGAGAGCGCGTGGCGACCGATCAGGTGGCGCGTCTCGGACGTCAGCGGCACGTGAAGCGTCACCACGTCGGACGTGGCGAGCAGGCGGTCCAGCGTCATCATCTCGACGTCGGGCCGCCGGACGGCACCCGGGGCGGGCGCCGTCATCGCTTCGAGCGAGCAAGCCGCGACGCTCATGCCGAATGCGGGCGCGCGCGCGGCCACGGCCGAACCGATCCTCCCCAGGCCGACGATTCCCAGTTGCTTGCCTCGAAGCTCCATGCCGAGCATGAAGTCGAGCGCCCAGCCCTTCCACGTTCCGCCGCGCAGCAGCCGCTCGCCTTCCGCGACGCGGCGCGTCACGGCGAGGATGAGCGCCCAGGTGAATTCGGCGGTCGCCTCGGTGAGCACGTCCGGCGTGTTCGTCACCGGGATGGCGCGGGCCCGCGCGGCCGCGACGTCGATGTTGTCGTAGCCGACGGCGATGTTGGCGACGATCCGCAGGTCCACGCCGGCCTCGAGCACCTCGCGGTCCACGCGGTCGGTCAACAGGCAGAGCAGCGCCTGTTTGCCCAGGACGCGGGAGATCAGGTCGTCGTGCGAGATTGGGTCGTCACCCTCGTGCAGGTCCACCGAGCACGTGGCCTTCAGCCGCGACAGGACCGACGCGGGGATGCGGCGGGTGAGCAGAACCGGCGGCTTCACGTGCGAGCCTTGTATGCGTCCCGGCACTTCTCCGAGCAGAAGTAGCGCACCGCGCCCCGGTCGGTGAGGGTGATCGCGCTTTCGGGCGGAAGGAACGTGCCGCACACCGGGTCGCGGACCATCTGGACGCCCCGGTCGGGCGGGCCGCTTCGCGGCGCCTTCGGCTGGGACACGCCGTCGACCACGCCCGCCAACACGCGCCAGAATGCCCGGACGATGAGCATCGCCAGCAGGAGCAGGAGGACGAAGCGAAGCAGGATGCCCATGGGCGAACAGGAATTGCGGCTACTTGACGGGCGGCGCGGCCGACGGGGTGCCGCCCATGTCCGGATGCGCCGATCTCAGCCCTTCGAGGGCCTTCCTGGCCACGTCGGCTTCAGGCGAGGCCGGGTCCACCTTGATCAGCTGGTCCCACGCCGCCGCCGCGCCCTTCAGATCCTGCTTGCCGAAGGCCAGCACGATCCCTTGGTTGAGCAGCGTCTTGGCGTGCTTCGGGTTTACCTTCAGCGACTCGGCGAACTGCTCGAGCGCGCGGTCCGGCTGATTCATGTAGTAGAACGCCACGCCGAGGTCGGTGCTGACGTCGGCGCTCTTCGGGTTGAGCTTCACCGCTTCCTGGTACCACGTCACCGCCTCGGGGTACCGCTCGGCGTCGAAATACAGGTTCCCGAGCTCCACGCGAACGGCGGCGTCCGACGGGTTCTTCTCGGCAGTCGCGCGCAGGGTCTGGACCTGTGCCTCGTCGAGCGCGCGGGGCGACTGGCCCGTGG
>PMKG01000449.1 GCA_003157675.1 Acidobacteriota bacterium | reverse complement strand
TCGTCGTGTCCCGCCCGAACAGGAACGAATCGGCCCGGTCGTGCACGTTCAGATGGAGACCCGCGGGAGCCGCGTCACTCGCCAGAAGGCGTCGAACTGCCGGGCGGAGTGTCTTGTCGTTTCGCGTCACCACGAGAGTCGCAAGCGTTTGCCCCGTCGCTTTTGCGACACGCATCACCAGGTGGCGCGCGACGCCTGCCCGGAGGTCTCTCGTCACTCCAGGCACACCGGCCTGACGCAGCGCATCCCTGAACACAAACGCCACGCGATTCCCCAGCTCGGCGTGAACCGGACACTCCTCCACGGGTACGATCGCCTGGGAACCGCGACGGTAGTGCCCCATCACCAGTTCGCAGCCGCGAACGCCCGCACCGAANACGAAGTGCACCTTGGTCCGGAAGCCCCAGGGCGGCAGAACGGCGGCCATCGTGGGCAGGGCCGCTGGCGTACGACGGGCTCCGAGCTTCTGGCTCAACAACTCCCGCACGATGTCCCGCTTCCGCTGCAGTTGGACCTCGTACGGCACGTCCTGCCATGGGCAGCCGCCGCACGTCTCAAAGTGACGGCAGCGGGGCCGGACGCGTTGGGCAGCGGTGGCGACGGGCATTCAGGCCCATACTAGCGCCTCTGCCCTGCAGCCTTTCCCATTTTCCCTATCCCCTACATTCCCTATCCCCTACCTTGACCTTCGGCTCCCTTCCGTTCAGGATACGCACGTTGGGACCCACCTGCCCCGGAGAGCTCTTATGCGAATCGCATCACCGCTCGTGCGTCTTACGCTCGTCGTCCTGTCCCTCACTGTCGTCGGCCATGGCCTGGTGGCGCATACCGCTCCCCCGCCTGCAGCCGTCAGCTCGCCCGAGAAGTTCTTTGGATTCCAGATGGGCGCCGACCGCAAGATGGCGCGCTGGGACAAGATGGTCGAGTACTACAAGCTGCTTGGAACGCAGAGCCGGAAGGTCAAGGTGGTCGAGATGGGGCCATCGACGATGGGCAACCCGTTCCTGCTGGTCGTGATCTCCGCGCCGGCCAACCTGGCGAAGCTCGAGCGGCTGCGCGCCATCAACCTCAAGCTGAGCGATCCGCGCGGACTCGCCGAAGCCGAGATCAGGAAACTGGTCGGCGAAGGCAAGGCGGTGATCTGCCAGTCGATGAGCCTGCACGCTACCGAGATCGGCGGCACGCAGATGGCCGTGGAGCTGGCCTACGACCTCGCGACGCGGCAGGACGAGGAGACGCAGCGGATCCTCGACAACGTCGTCTTCCTGATGGTCCCCTGCTTCAACCCGGACGGCGAGATCATCGTCAGCGACTGGTACCAGAAGACGCTCGGCACCGAGTTCGAGGGCTCCGCGCCGCCGGTGCTGTACCACAAGTACGCGGGACACGACAACAACCGCGACGCGTTCATGACCAACCTGGTCGAATCACAGTACATGGCGAAGATTCTCTTTACCGACTGGAAGCCCGAGGCCTACGTCGACCACCATCAAATGGGGTCGTACGGCGCGCGCATCTACGTGCCGCCCTACGCCGACCCGATTCGCCCGATGGCCGACCCGCTGGTCTGGCGTGAGCTGAGCTGGTATGGCTCGCACATCGCCTACAAGGAAGAGGAGGCCGGGCTGTCCGGCGTACTCAACGATGCCGAGTATTCCGGCTGGGGCCACTTCGGCTTCCACTGGGTGACGCCGTTCCACAACATCGCCGGGATGCTGACCGAGGCGGCGAGCGCCAGGCTCGCCACACCGATGTTCATCCACCCCGACCAGCTTCAGGGTGGCGTCCGCAACCTGCCGACCTACGAGGCGCAGACCAACTTCCCCGACCCGTGGCCGGGCGGCTGGTGGCGGCTGCGCGACATCCTGGAGCGCCAGAAGACTGCGGCGTGGGCGACGCTCGACCTGGCGGCGCGCAACAGCGAAACGGTCCTCTGGGACGCCTACCTCAAGGCCAAACGCCAGACCGAGCGCGGTGCCGACGCAAAGCCGGCTGCCTATGTCATCCCGGTGCCGCAGCACGACACGCTCACGGCGTCCGAGCTCGCCAGCAAGCTGCTCGTGCAGGGGGTCGAGGTCCGCGTGGCTGACAAGCCATTCACCGGCTCGAATGGCGTCGCGTACGCGGCCGGCAGCTACGTCGTACCGATGGCGCAGCCCAAGATGGGGCTGGTCCGCTACCTCCTCGGCCAGACCTCCTACCCCGACAACACCTACACCCGCGACCGTGACGGCTCGCCGATCAGGCCGTACGACATGGCCACCGACACGATGGCCGAGTTCATGGGCGTGCGCGTCGACCCGGTCGACCAGGTGCCGGCCGGCGAGATCCGCAAGGTCTCCGCGATCAAGTGCCTCGGCCGCGTCGAGAAGAACGAGGTCGGCTACCTCGTCGACGGACGCGAGAACGAAGCCTTCAGGGCGATTAACCTGCTGCTCGACAAGGGCGTCGCCGTGCGCCGCGCCGACAAGCCGTCGGCCGGGGTCAGGGTGGGCGACTTCCTCGTCGCCGCCAGCGTGCCCGACGCGCTGCTGTCGTCGGTCGCCACCGAGACGGGCGTCGGGTTCGCGGCGCTCAAGGCCGACCCCAGGGAAGGGGTGCACGACCTGAAGCGGCTGCGCGTCGCGATGTACCAGCGTTACTGGGGCGGAAATATCGATGAAGGCTGGACGCGCCTGCTGCTCGAGCAGTTCTCGTTCCCCTACACGACGATCATGGACGCCGAGATCAAGAAGGGCGGCCTCGAGGCGAAATACGACGTCATCATCCTGCCCGACGATTCGACGGCGATGATCACCGGCGAGCGCCCCGCGGCCGGCCAGGGGCAAGGCCAGCGCGGCGGCGGACGGCCGCCGGAATCGTATCCGCCCGAGTACCGGAGCGGCATCGGGACCGACGGCGTCACCGCGCTCAAGGCGTTCGTCCAGAACGGCGGGACGGTGATCACGCTCGGCGGCGCCGCCGCGTTCGCCATCGAGCGGTTCGGCCTGCCCATCCGCAACGTGGTCGCCGGGCGCCCCTCCAAGGAGTTCTTCTGTCCCGGCTCGACGCTCCACGCGAAGTTCAACACGGGGAACCCGCTGGCTTACGGCATGCCGGCCGAGGGGCTGGTCACGTTCCTCGGCGGGAGCCCGGCGTTCGAGATCGTGCCGAACGATTTCAACGAACGATACGAGGTCATCGTGAGCTACCCGGACCGCGACCTGCTCCAGAGCGGGTGGCTCATCGGCGAGGAGTTCCTGGCGAAGAAGGCGGCGATGGTCTCCGCCAGGGTGGGCAACGGGCACGTCGTGCTCATCGGCTATCGCACGCAGCACCGAGACCAGACGGCGGGAACGTTCAAGCTGCTCTTCAACGCGCTCATCCGCTAGCGCGGACGGGAGGAACCGATGTTCAAGAAACTGTGTCGGACCGCCGTCGTGGCGGCCCTGATTCTCGGCGTGGTGCTGGCGTACGCGGTGGGCATCCAGGCGCGGCAGGCCGTCGGACAGAAGAACGCTCCGGCAGGCCAGCGGGCGCAGGCACTCGACCAGGAGTACACCAGGCGCATCCTGGCCGCGACGCCAGACAAGCGCATCCTGACCGAGCTCGTCGACCACATGCCGGCGTCTTCGACGGTGCCCTCACCCCTGAAGTTCTTCGGCTATGTGCCCGGGGAGGACAGCCGCCTCACCTACCACAAGGACATCGTCCGCTACTACCAGGCGCTCGCCAAGGCCTCGCCGCGCGCGACGATGTGGGAGATCGGCAAGACGGAGGAAGGGCGGCCGATGGTCGCCCTGGCTGTGTCCGACGAAGCGACGATCGCCTCGATCGATCGCTACAAGAAGATCACGCGCCAGCTCAGCGATCCGCGCACGCTCACCGAGGCGCAGGCCCGAGAGTTGATTCAGGCCGGCAAGCCGTTCTACGTGGTGACCGGCAGCATCCACTCCCCCGAGGCCGGCAGCCCGGAAATGCTGATCGAACTGGCCTTCCGGCTGGCGGTCGAGGAATCGCCGTTCATCCAACAGATCCGCCACAACGCGGTCGTGGTCATCGTGCCGGTGAGCGAGGTGGACGGCCACGAGCGCTACGTGGACAACCGGCGCGCGGCCGACGCCGGGCAGCCGCAGCCCGGCATGACGTACTGGGGCAGGTACGTCGCGCACGACGACAACCGCGACACGATCGGCAAGGGCTTGAAGCTGAGCGAGAACATCCTGCGCCTGTTCCTCGACCTGCGCCCTCAGGTGCTGCACGACCTCCACGAGTCGGTGACGCTGCTCTATACGTCAGCCGGCACCGGGCCATACAACACCGAGATCCCGCCCGTGCTGGCGAGCGAGTGGTGGTGGCTGTCGCAGACCGAGTTGATGGAGATGACCAAGCGCGGCGTGCCCGGCGTGTACACCTACAACTACTGGGACGGCTGGGCGCCCAACTTCCTGCTCTGGATCGCGGTGACGCACAACTCGATCGGCCGATTCTACGAGACGCAGAGCTACGGCGGCGGGGGCAGGGGCGGCGAAGCGCCGGCGGGCGCGCCTGCCGCCGCGGCTGGTCCAGGACGGCTGGTGGCCGGCGGCCAGAGCCGCGAGTGGTATCGGCCCTACCCGGTGCCGCCCGAGGGAGTGCAGTGGAGCGGCCGGTCCAATATCAACATGCAGCAGTCGGCGCTGCTCATCGCCCTCAACACCGTGGCGAAGAACCACGAGCTGATCCTCGAGAACTACTACGTCAAGAACAAGATGATGGTCGAGAAAGGAAGAACGCAGGCGCCCTACGCCTACGTGGTCCCGGCGCGCCAGCGCCGACGCGCCGATGCCGCCGACCTGATGAATTACTTCCGCCGCGACGCGGTCGAGGTACACACGGCGACGGCGCCCTTCACGATCGGCAACGTCCATGTGGCGGCCGGCGACTATGTCATCCGCCTCGATCAGCCCTACGGAGGATTCGTCAACATGCTGCTCGGCACGCAGTGGTTTCCCGAGCAGAATCCGCGCCCGTACGACGACACCGGCTGGTCGTTCACGCTGGTCCGCAATCTGCAGGTTCTGAGGATCGAGGAC
The DNA here is from genome assembly GCA_003157675.1 of Acidobacteriota bacterium. GTDB lineage: Bacteria > Acidobacteriota > Vicinamibacteria > Vicinamibacterales > Fen-181 > FEN-299. The sequence goes on along the minus strand of PMKG01000449.1, from coordinate 4,558 downwards.
AAGGGCATCTTCGACAAGCCGATGGCGCTCGCGACGGCCGACTTCAAGGGCGTCGGAACGATCGAGGGTGGCGGCCGCACGCTTGTTGTCGATCACACCACCGACGACGGGCTGGTGACGTTCCGGTTCGCGAATGCCGCGGTGAAGATGTCTGCCGCCGAACAGCCGTTCGAGCTGGCCGGACACCACTTCGGCGCCGGCGCCTTCATCATCCCGAACGCGGACCGCGCCGCGCTCGACCTGCAGATCAAGGAGCTCGGGCTCGCCGCGTGGGCCACCGACACGCCACCGACTGTCCCGATGCACGACCTCGACGTGCCGCGCGTCGGCTACATCCACTCGTGGTCGAGCACGCAGGACGAAGGCTGGGTCCGCATGGTGCTCGACCGGCTGAAGGTCCCCTACACCTACTTCGCCGACAACCTCGTGCGGCAGGGTAACCTCCGCGCGAAGTTCGACGTCATCATCTATCCCGCTGGACCGGTGCAGGTGGACGGTGGAGACGTCCCGGCGGGCGGGACGCCCCAGCCGTACAAGAAGACCGACCTCACGCCGAACATCGGGACGGCGCCCGATACGACCGAGGATCGCCGCGGCAGCCTTGGCCGGGACGGCATGCGGGCGCTCGAAGCGTTCGTCGAGGAGGGCGGCGTCCTCATCGCCGAAGGCCCGCCGGCCGGGGTGTTCCCCGACTACCGGCTCGTGCCGGGTGTCGTCACCGAACAGCCGACGGGTCTCTGGGCGCCGGGATCGGTCATCAAGACGCTGCTCGGCGACAGGACGAGCCCGATCCTCTACGGCTACGACCAGAAGGCGTTGGGCGTGATCTACAACAGCGGGCCCGTTCTCGCGCTGTCCGGCGGCGGTGGGCGCGGCGGTGGCGGACGCGGGGCGACACCGTCGTTCCAGCCGAACCTTCAGCCGATGGCGACGCCGTCGCGCCTGACGACACTGGACGGTCCGCCGCCGGCAAGCATGCAGGCCGGCGCGGGCGGCCGCAGCGCGGGCGCAGGCGGAGGATTCGGGCGCGGCGGAATCGGGGCGAACACCACGATTGCCCCCCGAGTACTGCTGTCGTACCCGACGGACCCGACCGACCTGCTCCTGTCGGGCGCGCTCGTGGGCGGAGAGGCGCTCGCCGGCCGGCCGGCGCTCGTCGACGTGAGCCTCGGCAAGGGGCACGTCGTGCTGTTCGGCGTGCGGCCGTTCTGGCGGAACGAAACCAGCGGGAGCCACTTCCTGGCGTTCAACGCGATTCTGAATTGGAGCCATCTGAACGCGGGACGCTAGTCAGTCTGAACCGACGATGGAGGGCGTCCTGGTCCTGTGATGATCCGGGCGTCCCTCCGACCGTCAACCCATGGACCAGCCCGACCGCCATCCGACTCGCCGCTGCTTCCTCAAGTGGAGCCTGCTCGTCGGCTCGTCGCTGTCGGCGCTGCCTGCCGATCTGCTGGCTGAGATCTCTGGACCAGTCCCCGCGGCCGGCGCGACGCGCGACGCCGGCGCGGCGTCCGGTGGCGGCCAGCCGTCGACATCGCGCATCCTGCGCGTCGGCTGCCCGTCGCACAACTGCGGCGGGCGCTGCCTGCTGAAGCTCCACATCGAGAACGGTCGCATCGTCCGCATCGAGGCCGACGACCGGCCCACCGATACCGTGGAGGCGCCGCAGCTTCGCGCCTGCATCCGGGGCCGCGCTTACCGGAAGCGCCAGTACCATCCCGACCGGCTGCTCCACCCCCTCAAGCGCGTGGGGCGACGGGGCGAGGGGCGCTTCGAGCAGGTCTCGTGGGACGAGGCGCTTGACAAGGTCGCCTCCGAACTCCTGCGCGTGAAGAAGACCTACGGAAACTCCGCGATCTTCCTGCCTTACGGCACCGGCAGCTACAGCCAGACCAACGGGCGCCAGGTCGCCCAGCGGCTGCTGAACCTGTTCGGCGGTTCACTCGGCCACTACAACAACTACTCGTGGGCGGCGATGGCGCGGGCCACCGAGACGGTCTACGGCACGACGGTCACCGGCAACCAGCGGCAGGACTGGCTGAACGCGAAGCTGATCCTGATGTGGGGCTGGAACCCGAGCGAGATCCGCGACGGTACGAACACCGAGTTCTTCCTTCGCAAGGCGCGCGAGCAGGGCGCACGCGTCGTCTGCATCGATCCGAGGATGACGCCGAGCGCCGTCGCGCTCTCCGACGAGTGGGTGCCGATCCGCCCGGGGACCGACGCGGCCATGATGACGGCGATGGCCCACGTGATGGTGACGGCGGGCCTGCACGACGCCGCCTTCGTCGCCGGCCACTGCGTGGGCTTCGACCAGTCGCAGATGCCGGCCGACGCGCAGGGCGCCGAGACCTACAAGGACTACCTGCTCGGCACGCGCGACAAGGTGCCGAAGACGACAGCGTGGGCCGATCGGATCACGGGCGTGCCGTCCGCGACGATCGAGCGCCTGGCGCGCGAATACGCCACGCGCAAGCCGGGCGTGCTCTACCAGGGCTACGGCATGCAGCGGCGCGCCTACGGCGAGCAGGTGGTGCGCGCCGGGTGCGTGCTCGCCGCGCTGACCGGCAACGTGGGGATCCCGGGCGGCTGGGCCGGCGGGCTCGCGCTGCAGGCGCCGTCGGGCGGGCCGCTCTGGAACGTGTTCCCGGCCGGCGAGAACGCGGTCAAGGCCAGTATCCCGACGTTTCTCTGGACCGAGGCGGTCGTTCGCGGGAGACAGCTTGGCCCCGAGCACGGCGTCCGCGGTGCGGCGCGACTCGATAACGACATCAAGCTCGTGTACGCGGTCGCCTCGAACGCGGTCGTCAATCAGCACGCCAACATCAACCGAACCGTGAAGCTGCTGCAGGACGAGCGTCTGGTCGAGTTCCTCGTCGTCCAGGACAACTTCCTGACGCCGACCGCGCGGTTCGCCGACCTCGTGCTGCCGGCCTGCACGCAGCTCGAGACGTGGGGCGTCGAGGACGGCTGGAAGTACGGCGACGAAGTGCTGCTGATGCCGAAGGCGGTCGAGCCGGCCGGCGAGACGAAGAGCGATTACGAGATCTGCGCCGACATCGCAGCCCTGCTGGGCCTGCGCGAGACGTTCACCGAGGGGCGCGCCGAGCGCGAGTGGGTCGAGGCCGCGCTGTCGGCACTGCGGCCGGCATACCCGGGCCTGCCGGCGCTGAGAGAATTCGCGGCCGGCAACGCCGGCGTTTATGCCGTGCCGGTCACGAAGCCGGTCGTCGCCTTCGCGGACTTCAGGCGGGAGCCCGGCCGGTTCCCGCTGCCGACGCCGTCCGGGAAGATCGAAATCTTCTCGGCGGCGTTGCACGCGCTCGGCAAATCGGACGAGATCCCGGCCGTGCCGAAGTACATCCAGGAATGGGAGAGCCCGTTCGGCCCCGAGGCGCGCAGGTTCCCTCTGCAGGTCATCGGCCACCATTCGCTCGCCCGCGTGCATTCGACGATGAGCGGCGTGGACTGGCTGGAGGAGGCGTTCCCGCAGCGCGCGTTCGTAAACCCGACCGACGCCGCGGCGCGTTCGATCGCGAACGGCGACGCCGTCCGCGTGTTCAACGACCGCGGCGAACTGACGATCAGGTGCCGGGTGACGCGGCGGATCATGCCCGGCGTCGTAGCCATCCCGCAGGGGGCCTGGTGGACGCCGAACGAGAAGAACGTCGACACGGGCGGGTCGGTGAACGTTCTGACATCGGAGCGGTGGACGCCGCTGGCCTTCGGCAACGCGCAGCACACGGTTATGGCAGAAATGAGCAAGACCTGAATCGGCTCCAGGCTTCAGGCTCCAGGCTCCAGGCTACAGGCCGTGCACGACGTCACGCTGTCTGGCTCAGTGTGACGCCGGTGGTCCTGCCCGAAGCCTGAAGCCCGAAGCCTGAAGCCCTGAGTCTTCTATGTCGCAACTGGCTTTCTTCGTGAACTCCGACGCCTGCTCCGGCTGCAAGACGTGCCAGGTGGCGTGCAAGGACCACCATGACCTGGCGGCGGGCGTGCACTGGCGGCGCGTCTACGAGGTGACGTCGGGCGCGTGGCAGAAGACCGGCGACGCGTGGACGTCGACCGTCCTGGCCTACAACCTGTCGGTCGCCTGCCACCACTGCGCCGAGCCGGTCTGCGGCAAGCAGTGCTCGGTCGACGCCATCTGGAAGCGCCCCGACGGCATCGTCCTCATCGACGAGTCGCGCTGCATCAAGTGCAACAAGTGCCGTGCCGACTGTCCCTACGAAGCCATCCGGTACGACGCGGCGACCAACCGCGTGAGCAAGTGTGACGCGTGCGTGGATCTCGTCGACGCCGGCCAGGCGCCGGCCTGCGTGGCCGCGTGCCCGAACCGCGCGCTGGAATTCGGCGACCTGGAGGAACTCAGGCAGCGCCACGGCACGCTCGACCGGGTCTTTCCGCTCGAGGATCCCGCCATCAGCCGCCCCGCCCTCGTGATCAAGCCCCATCGCCATGCCGCGCTCGTACAGGCGCGCGAGCCGGAAGTGGCGAATTGGGAGGAACTCTGAGCCCGGAGGCTGTACGTAGGGCGACCCTTTAGGGTTGC
>PMKG01000111.1 GCA_003157675.1 Acidobacteriota bacterium | reverse complement strand
ACATAAGCCACCGCGTCATTGCCGTCGATTGTCGTATAGGTTTTGTTCATTTTACTAAAGCATTAAGCCGTTATAGACGTCGCTGCCCTCGCGGCCACTAGTTGTTTTCCGCGGCTGCCGCCCGCCATGAATTGCCAATCCTCATCCAGCGATACTGCAATGTGCCGGGATACGCCCCCCGGCACTTCACCCGCTTTGGCAAAACCTCACCATATTTTGCACGACGTCTGGCCCATTAGGCAGACAAAAAGAAGGAACGCCGTGCTCTCATCGCTGTTAATAGTGCTAGCCCCGACCGCCGGCGCAGTATAAGCATTTGCAATCGTGCAAGGCCCGGTTTCCACCCCCCTTGCCCTGGCACTACCCTGGTACCACTCTGGTACCCCCCTAGTCCCATAGACGGGCTCCACCCCCGTCCTAATACAGGACACTACCTGCCGCCGCCTTGCCTCCACCGTCGCAGCAGTATCAACACCGCTAATACCTGTTCGCTCCCATTCCTCAGCATCCTTCCGGCCCATCCCTGCCCCGGTGCCGACCTTAGCCGAAACCATACAGTTGGAAATGGGGAACACGCCCGCCCCGGGCGTTGCCGCCCGGTGCCCTCGCCGGGTGGATTCCACGCTTGCAGGGTCCCGGTGAGAGCCCGACAGGGCGATTACGAGGACGAGGACGACGACGATAGCGCTCGGGAGGAGCTATCGGTTTGCAGCCCGTGCCCGCCTCGCAGGCTCACCTCGATGAGTTTGACATTTCTGCCCCCCTTTGTTGTAATGCGTCCCAGCAGCCTAAATCCGGTTTCGGAACCGGATGCGGGGGAACCAATTGTCCTGGGGGCATCGAAACTCCAGGGATGGGGCGAACGACACCGGCATGTCCGCGTCGGGGCCACTTTCAAGGCCCAGCCCGTCAGCTAACCTCGTCGGCCCTACGGAAGCGCACCCCCTATGTCTGCAGAGGCGCAGGCGACCACCCATGGTCCGGTCCGCGTGGTCGTCGCCACCACGGTCTTCCTGTCCTTCATCTCCTTCTGGCGCGCCGCCGCGATCGTCCTTGGCGACCTCGGGTCCTCCGCGTTCTACGTCGGCGGCATCGCCGAGCAGGCGATCGGCAAGGCCGCCCCCTGGTTCATCCTCGGCGTGATGCTGTTCTCGTACGCCGTCCGCGCGATCTACATCGAAAGCTCGGTGATGTTCGTGCGCGGCGGTGTCTATCGCGTGGTCAAGGAGGCCATGGGCGGGACGATGGCGAAGCTGTCGGTCTCGGCCCTGCTCTTCGACTACGTGCTGACGGGGCCGATCAGCGCCGTGTCGGCCGGCCAGTACATCATCGGCCTGACCGGTGACGTCATCGGCCGCTTCGGCCTGCGCCTGCCCATTTCTCCGAATCACGGCGCCGCGGTCTTTGCCGTCGCGGTCATCGGGTATTTCTGGTGGCGCAACACCCAGGGGATGCGGGAGTCGAGCAGCGATGCGCTCCGCATCATCCAGATCACGACCGTCATGGTCGTCCTCCTGCTGATCTGGTCCGCGTTCACGCTGCTCCAGAAGGGCGGCTCGCTGCCGCCGTCGCCCACGCTCGATCACCTCCGGTTCTCCGACGAGGCGCTCGGGTGGCTGAAGGGCACGCGCTGGCCCACCTTCACGCTCATCGCGGTGTTCATCGGCTTCGGGCACTCATTCCTGGCCATGAGCGGCGAGGAGTCGCTGGCGCAGGTCTACCGGGAGATCGAGCACCCGAAGGCCGCGAACCTCCGGAAGACCGGCCTGGTGATCTTCCTCTACAGCCTGATCTTCACCTCCGCCGTCAGCTTCCTGGCCGTGGCGCTCATCCCGGACGGCGCGCGCGGGAAGTTCAGTGACAACCTGATCTCCGGCATCGCGATGCACCTTGCCGGGCCCCTGACGCTCAGGCTGCTGTTCCAGGGCTTCGTGGTGGTGGTGGGCTTCCTGATCCTGGCCGGCGGCGTCAACACGGCGATCGTCGGGTCCAACGCCGTGCTCAACCGCGTGTCCGAGGACGGCGTGCTGCCGGAGTGGTTCCGCCACCCGCACCGCCGGTTCGGGACGACGCACCGGATCCTCAACACGATCGTGTCGCTGCAACTCGCGACCGTGCTGCTGAGCGGCGGCGACATCTACATCCTCGGCGAGGCCTACGCGTTCGGCGTTGTGTGGAGTTTCTCCCTGAAGGGGTTGGCCGTGCTGGTGCTCCGGTACACCGAGCCCGGCCACCGCGAGTGGCGCGTGCCGCTCAACCTGAAGATCGGGCGCCTCGAGCTGCCGATCGGCCTGGCGGCCACGACACTGGCGCTGTTCTTCATTGCGCTCATCAACCTGTTCACCAAGCGGGTGGCGACGATCTCGGGCGCGGCCTTCACCCTTGGGATCTACCTGCTGTTCGTCGTCACCGAGCATCTGGGCGCGCGACGCCGCCGCGCCCAGGCCGGCTCCCGGTCCGGGATGGATCAGTTCCAGCTGCTGCCGGCCGGGGACCTGAGCCTCGGCGAGGTGGCCGCGCGGCCGGGCAACGTCCTGGTGCCCGTGCGCGACTACAACACGCTCGCCCATCTCGACTGGACCTTGAAGCACGTCGATACCGCGGAACGGGACGTTGTCGCGATGACGGTCCGGCTGCTTCAGGGGCCTGACACCGGCTTCCAGAACCTGCGCCAGGCGGAGATCTTCACGAGCTACGAGCAGCTGCTCTTCACCAAGGTCGTCGCCGTCGCCGAGCGTCAGGGCGTCCCCGTCAAGCTGCTCGTCGTGCCGTCGAGCAACGTGTTCGACGCGGTGGCGCAGACGGCCGTCCAACTGGTGTCGAGCGAGATCGTCCTCGGCGACTCCGCGAAGTTCTCGGCGGCCGACCAGGCGCGGCTGCTCGGCGAGTCGTGGGAGCACGTGGAGGGCAGCGAGAAGCTGCGGACGCGGCTGCTCGCCTACAAGATGAACGGCGACATCCAGATCTTCCAGCTCGGCCCGCACCTGCCGACGCTGACGCTGGAGGACCTCGACGTCATCCACCGACTCTGGCTGGATGCGGTCGGCGCCGTCGGCCTCGACGTGCACCACCGGGACGTCGTCCGCGCGGCGCTCGAGGAGCTGGACCAGGAGCTCCGGGGATCGCGCCGCGAACAGGCGCTCAAGCGGATCAAGCGGCAGACCGCCAAACCGCCGGGCAAGCCCGCCACGCCGGCACCGACTGCGAAGCCGGGGACGGGATTCTCGGACCCCGGCGCCTTGTAGGCTCTCGGCTCTGGGCCCTCGGCTCTCGGCGGTGTCCGGCTCCGGGCTTCAGGCTTCAGCCCTGCGCCACGCGTTCGCGAGGTTTCGCCTTGCCGCGTTTGTTCCACGGCGCGAGAATGCCCGCGACAATCCAGCTCGGACGGGCAGAGACACACAGTCCTGCGCACACCCCGAATCCACGACGAGGTCTTGAATGGAATACACCGAGGATCAGAAGGAGCAATTCAAGCAACAGTTCGCCGCCAAGCGCCGCCGTCAAATCATCCTGATGATTCCGTTCGTCATTCTCGCAGGAACAATGGCGCTGATGGGTGTGAACGGTCACACGCATACGACGCCAGTATGGGGCATCCCGTCAGACGCCATCGGCGTCGTGTGTCTGATCTTCGCGGTGTGCGCGGTCGTGTTCTCGTTCTTGAATTGGTGTTGCCCCGCGTGTGGGAAGCACCTTGGGAGAGGCTTCGGCCCTCGGTTCTGTCCGAGGTGCGGCGTGGAGCTGCGGTAACGAGCGGGGACGGCTCTCGGCTCTGGGCTTTTGGCTCTGGGCGGCGCCCGGCTTGCGGCGTGCGACGTGAGGCGGTCACGCTCGTCGCGCGAATTCTCCGGTAGGGCGACGCTTCGGCGTTGCCGATCCCACCCACCCCGAAGGTCTTCCGGAAGGCGCAGGGCTGAAGCCCTGCGCTGGCGGGTCTGAAGACCCGCCCTACGTACGTTCTTGGAGGGGAGCTCATGACGCTGCCCGAAGCCCTGAGCCTTGAGCCGGCGCGCGCGAGCTACCGCGCGGCGCCCGTCCGCCCGCGCGCTTGGCTCCCGGCGGCGGGCGCGCCACCTTTCGCGAGCGCTTCCAAATAGGCCGCCAGGTTCTTCATCTCGCCGGGCTCGAACTTGGGCCAGAACGACGTGCGCTCGGCCATCGTGCGGTGCATCGCCGGGGCGTGATTCCATATGGCCGAGGCCAGTCCGGCGCGGTCGGTCCGCCGGGCCAGGCCGGCCAGGTTCGGCGCGCCGCCGCCATCCCTGTGGCACGATGCGCAGCCCTTGCTGTCGAACACCGCCGCCCCCGCCTTCGGATCCCCCTCCTGCCCCACGTAACCGAGGAAGTAGAGGTGGGCGATGAGGTCCGCCATCTCCGTGCCGGTGAACTGCGGGAACCTGATCCCCTTCGCGCCCATTCGCGCGCCCATGGCGTAGCTGTGGTCCCACAGGAGCCCGGTGATCTCCGACGCGGTCTTCGACAGCGTCGAGCGCGCCAGGTCGGGCGCCGACCGCCCGGCCCCGTCGTGACAGGCGCCGCAGCCCTTGTCCCGGTAGACCGTCGCGCCCCTGGCCGGATTCGGGAGCGGCTCGAGGACGACGTCGCGCCCGGGCCGCTGACCCTCGGCACGGATGAAGGCCTGGACGTCGGCCATGTCGTGGCCGGAGAACTGCGGGATCGGCGTGCCGGTCCGCACCTGCGCCTGCTGCATGCGCGGACCGGCGTTCCACATCGCCTGCGCCAGCGCCGTCGACGACGTGTAGGCGCTGAAGCGATCGAGCGCGCCGCCCATCGTCCCGCCGCGTCGTCCGAGCGAGTGGCAGGAGACGCACTGCAGCCGCGCGTAGGTCTGGGCGCCCCGCGCCGCGTCGCCCGGTTCGTCGAACAGGCGCAGGTAGTAGAGATAGCTCAGGATGTCCGCCATCTCCGCCGGGTCGAGCGCTGGCCACGGCTCGCCGAGCCGCGACACCCGGTCGATCATCTGCGGCGTGTGGTTCCAGAAATCGCCGACCAGCTCGTAGAACGTCTTGCCGGCAACCGCCACGCTCATCTCGGGACCGAGGCGCCCGCCGTGGCCCCAGACCGCATGGCACTCGGTGCACCGCTTCTCCTCGAAGCGTTGCCTGCCGAGAAACGGGTTGCCCTCCTGGGCCGACGCCGCGCCGGCCGCCAGCGTCGCCACCACCGCCGCCGCCACGAACACTCGTGTGCTCATCGCTCCACCGCCGCCAGATCGTCGGGAAGGTACGACGCCACCCGCTCGGAGACCTCGTGCACCGACAGCTCGCGGCCCTCCTGGATCTCCCAGATCGAGACGATCGGGAAGAACTTGGTCGCGATCATGTAGATCAGGACGAAGCCGGCCAGCGTGCCCGCCATGATCGACAGCTCGACCCAGGACGGCGTGTAGTGCACCGTCGCCGCCTGGAGCCGCGGGTGCAGCGACGTCGGGACGACGATGTTGAACCGCTCCAGCCACATGCCGATCACGACGGCCACCGACGCGACGACGCACCCGGTCACGTTGCGCGTCTTCCTGCGCGCCATCAGCGCGAAGGGGATGAAGAAGCAGCAGGCCACCATCGTCCAGAACGGGATCGCGAACGCGCCGGTGAGTTTGGCGTAGAGCGTCGCGAGCTCCGACTCCTCGCCGCCGTACCAGACGGTGAGGTGCTCGGCGAAGGTGAAGTAGAACCACAGCACCGTCGTCACGAGCAGCAGCAGCCCCATGTTGTTGAAGTGCACGTCCTTGAAGTAGGCCTCGAGGTGGTACACGCGCCGCAGGATCGCCATCGCGATGATGAGCGCCGCGATCCCGGAGAAGATGGCGCCGACGACGAAGTAGGGGCCGAAGATCGCGCTGTGCCACATCGGCTTCAGCGTCAGCGCGAAGATCCAGCCGATGACGGTGTGGACAGAGACCGCGACCGGGATCACCGCCACGGCGAGGATCCCGATGATCCGCTCGAGCGTCTGCCGCGCCGCCGGCGTGTCGTGGTAGCCGATCGCCACGAACGAGTACAGCGCGCGGGGGCGGAGCCCGAGGTCGCGGATGCGCGCGAGGTCCGGGATCATCGGCACGTAGAGGTAGATGGAGCTGGCCGTGAAGTAGAGCGTGATGCTCAGGACGTCCCAGAGGAGGGGCGAGAACGGTTGCGAGTGGAGAAAGATGTTCAGCACGCGGTCCGGCCGCCCCAGGTCGAGGATCGGCTGCACGGCGCCGAAGCTGATGACGAGCACGGTGATGAACTCGGCCGACCGCGTGATCGACCGCCGCCACTCGGCGTTGGCCACGCGGAGGATCGCCGAGATGAGCGTGCCGGCGTGCGAGATGCCGATGAAGAACACGAAGCAGATGATGTAGATGCCCCAGTACTCGGGCGTGTTCAGTCCGGTCGCGCCGAGACCGTTGCGCAGCTGGTAGACGTAAGCGACCGCGCCCCACAGGGCGACGGCCGCCATCACCGCGGCCCAGCGCCAGAACACCTTCGTCGTGCGCACGAGCGGCATGAGCAGCACGCGCTCGTCCTGGGGCAGGGTGGAGACGATTTCAAGATCGGTCACAGCTCTAGTCCCGTCGTGACAGGTAGTAGACCTTCGGTTCGGTGCCCAGGCCCTCCTGGAGCCGGAAGGCGCGCGGGTCGCGCGAGAGTTCCGCGACCCGGTGCGTCGGGTCGTCGAGATTGCCGAACACGATCGCCCCGGTCGGACAGCTGTCGGCGCAGGCGGTCGTGAAATCCTGCTCGCGAAGCGGACGCGTCTCGACGCGCGCCATCTCCCGCGCCTTCTGCAGCCGGTGGCTGCAGAAGGTGCACTTCTCGATGACGCCGACGGGCCGCACCGACACGTCGGGGTTCAGCCCAGGCTCGGTCGAGGCCGGATGGTCGGGCTTGTGCCAGTTGAAGAACTTGACGGTGTAGGGGCAGGCGTTGGCGCAGTATCGGCAGCCGATGCACCGCGCGTAGATCTGGTTGACGATCCCCTCGCGGTCGATGGAGGTCGCCTGGACCGGGCACACCAGCGTGCAGGGCGGCCGGTCGCAGTGCATGCACGGCTGCGGCACGAACCGCGACCTGATGTCGGGCCACTCGCCCTCGACCTCCGCGCGCACCTGCATCCACGAGATCGTGCGGTGCTCGGAGGCCGCCTGCGGTCCTCCGACGGCAATGTTGTTCTCGGATCGGCACGCCACCTCGCACGCCTGGCAGCCGTTGCACTTGTCGAGGTCGATGACCATTCCCCAACGGGCCATGCCGAGTCTCCTCAGATCCGGACCACTCGCACCCTCGTGGATTGCCAATCCGGCAGGCCGCTCACGGGATCGACCGCCCGGCCCACCGCCGAGAGCGGGTTGGCGCCGTTCGGTTCGCCCCACCCCTCGACGCGTGAGTGCAGGCCGTACGGCACGCTGACGACACCCGGTTGCGCGCCCGGGGACACGCGGACGGTCGCCTCGAACCGGCCGCGGCTCGATTCGACCCGCACCCGCTGGCCCGACTGCAGCCCTTCGCTGCGCGCCGTCTCCGGGCCGATTTCGATCCACGTCTCCCACGCGCTGCCGTTCAGCGCGCCGAGGTGTTCGAGCAGCCATGGCATCAGCGGCGTCCCGCCCGACGCGAGCGTCATGACGCGGAACGGGATGAGCTGCAGGGGAAAGTCCCGCGGCCCGCCATCCCTCGCCTCGAGCGACTCGTCGATCGGCAGGAACCCCTCCGCGAGCGCGCGGCCGGACTTCGAGAGGCGCGCCCGGGCCTCGGCGGGGAACATCCAGACCCTGCCGTCGGGGAGCTGCGACCGGCTGGCGCCGTCCTCGTAGTCGATCAGCGGATCGAACCAGCCGCCCGAGTCCACGATCGTCTGCCAGAACTCCTCGGGCTTCTGCCCGTGGGGAAGCCACCACCCGCGCCCCTCGACCTCGCCGAGCTCGCGCTGCCTGAACCGATCGACGAACGCGCTGCCCCGTCCCGCGCCCGCGAGCGAGAGGCCGCGCTCGTGGACGAGGTCTTCGACGGACTTCCACCGGGCCCACGCCGCCGCGCTCCCGCCCATCCGCGTCGCGAGGCCGAGGATGACGTCGCCGGTGGCGCGCGTGTTCACGAGCGGCTTGACGACGGGACGGACCACGCCCCATACCGGCGAAGGCACGGCAGCCGGCGCCAGGGCGTCCTGCCAGCGCTCGAGATACGTGTGGTCGGGCAGGATCAGGTGGGCGCACCGGGCGCTCTCGTCGAAGAAGGGCGAGAACGACACGACCAGCGGCACCCGTGCGAGCGCCTGCCGCGCCGTGTCGGGATCGGGCAGCGAGGCCACCGGGTTCGCGTGGTAGAGGAACAGGACCTTCGGGTCACTCCCGGCAGCAGGCCAGCTCGTCGCCGTGAGCGGCGCGCTCGCCAGATCGACGGCGCCGGGAGCCTTCTGCTCCGCCGGTCCCGGAAGCCCAGGCATCGGGCCCTGCACCAGCAGGCCGCCCCGCCGGCCGAGCCGGCCGGTCAGCGTGTTGAGCGCGTGAATCGCCAGCGCGTCCGCCATGCCGCCCGAGCGCCACGCGACCCCCTGGTCCCACACCGCCACGCCGCGCCTCGCGCCACCGAACTGCTTGGCCAGCGCCGTGAGCGTCGCCACCGGCACGCCCGTGCGCGCCGACACCTCGTCGGAGCGGCCGTGTCTGAGCACCAGCGTGCGATAGCCGACGTGCGGCGTCCCGTCCGCGCCGGTCCAGTCCTCCCAGCCGGCCACCTGTCGCGCGACCAGGTCGGCGTCGTAGAGCCCCTCCTTGACGATGACGTAGGTGAGGCCGAGGGCGAGCGCGCCGAACGTCCCCGGCCGGATCGCCACGAACTGGTGGGCGCCGACCGCGGTTCGAGAGAGCCGAGTATCGACCTGCACCCAGCGCGCCGACCGACCGGCCACCTCGGCGTCGCGGGCGCGCGCGGCGTGAAGCGGCGACCACCAGGCCTCGGAGAGCGCCGCGCCGAACGAGAGCACCATGTCGGCGCCGGCGAGATCGAAGGCCGGGGCGGTCGCGATCCCCTGGCACATGCCGAGGAGGTCGGCGGACCCGTCCCGGTAGTCGTCCACCGACACGCGCGTCGTCCCCAGGACGCCGCAGAATCCGGCCACCAGGTCACCGCAGACGCCTGACACGTCTCCGACCATCCACTCGACCGGCGTCGCGCCGCCGGGCTGAGACGCGGAAGAGAGCGCCGACGCGACGCGATCCAGCGCCGCGTTCCAGCCGATCGGCTTGAACTCGTCCGATCCGGGCGGCCCGACGCGCACGAGCGGACCCTTCAGCCTCGACGGGTGATAGAGCAGTTGGAGTCCCGCGCGCCCCTTGGGACACAGGCCGCCCTGGCTCACCGGGTGCAGCGGGTTGCCGTCGATCCGGACCGGCCGGCCGTCGATGAGCCTGACCCGGATGCCGCAGTGCGCCGGGCAGAGCAGGCAGGTGGAGGCGACAAACGTCTCGTCGTTCGGGGCCCAGTCCGGCCCCACGTGCGGCGAGGCCAGCGGGAACTGGTGCGAGAGGGCGCCGAGGCCGAAGCCGATGCCGGCACCGGCTGCGCCGACCAGGAAGCTCCGTCGGGTAATGGCCACCTGTCGCCCCCTCACCTGTGACACGCGATGCAGTTGGTCGGGACGTTTCGCCGCGCGTGGCAGTCGAGGCACGTCTTCATCACGACCTGCACGAGCGGCCCCGGCGGCGGCGCCGTGGTCTCGGCGATGGCACCGTGACAGGTCGTGCAGGGCAGGCCGGCCAGGGTGACGTGGCGCCGGTGGGAGTAATACGCGTGGTCCGGCAGCCGGAAGAGCTTCCGGAACGCTGGCGGCGCTGCCGTCGTGGCGAGCTTGATGAGCTTCGCTTCCTCAGGCGACTTCGTCATCGGCTGCTGGTGACAGCCGGTGCAGAGCGCGAGGTCGGGCAGGCCCGAGTGCTGGTGGTCGGCGTAATACTGATGGCAGGTCGAACAGTCGAGGCCGGCGTCCTTCACGTGCTTCCGATGGTTGAACTGGATCGGCTGGACGACCGCGCCGTTCGGATTGAAGGTGACACGCCCGGCCGCGAAGCCCGCGACCGCCATCAGCACGGTGAGCGCGCCGAGCGCAAGTCTCCTGGTCGGACCGAGCTTCTCATCGACGTTCACGCTTCGGCTCCTGCTCGCTGATGGCCGCGACGGTTGGCGCCCCGCCCGCCGGAGGTCAGACGGATGCGGCCTGGCGGCCCGGGTCGAGCGCCCGCTGCAGCTCCCGCGCCCAGAGGGCCTGGAACATCGTGAGGCGACCGACCATCAGTTCCGAGATTCCCTTGCGGACCACCCGCTCGATCGCCGGGTCGGCCAGGAACAGTTCCTCGAATTCTGGCCGCCCGAATGCCAGGATCTCGGTCGGCGCCGCCGCGCGCGCCGACAGGGTGAACCGGAACGGCCGCACGAGCGCGGACCAGCCGATCGTCTTGCCCGGCCCGACGGCTTCGACGGTGATGTCCTTGAGCACGCCGCCGATGGTGATCGGCAGGCACAAGTCCACGAGGCCGCGGACAACGAGGCTGACGTACTGGGCGCTGTCGCCGAGCAGGAACAGGTAATCGCCGCTCTCGAGGGTCCGCTTCCTGGCGATGGCGCCCAGGCGCGCCAGCTTCGCGGCATCGAGACCGTCGAACAGTTCGGCCGCGCGGAGAGACTCCTGCATGCGACCTTCCTCGAATGAGCACACGGGTTCGAGGCCGACGCCGCTCAGCCGGCCCCGGAGTGGCTGAGCGGCCCATTCGGCCTGGGGGAACGAGCGTTACTGCGCGTGAAGAGACGTGCCGGACCGACGGTAGAGATTGTCGACAGACGGCTGATGGACGAACTGCGCCACCACCGCCTGCTCGAGCCGGACGTGGTGCTCGAGCTGGTTGAGCATCGTTTCATTGAAGACCGACTGGGCGGGCGCGACCGCCTCGTCGGTCGACGCGAAGAAACCGGGCGCGACCGTGATGGCAGAGGCTCTGGCCGTCGCGTCCGCCTGGCGGGCCCTGGCCTGCCGCGCGCGTTCGGCTTCGCTGCTCTGATAGCCCATCGCGAGCATCAGCACCATCCCTCCAAACAGGACCGCCACGACAACAACGACCAGAGCCGATTCCATCGTGCGCCTCCTTCGACCCTCGTCAAGAGCAAGGGTCGTGCCTCGGCGACGGACGCCGCGGTCGAGACGCGGAAACGCCCGCATCAGCAGTCGGTTCGGCCAGAAAGGCCTTGACGGGCGCCCGTGTGGCGCGAAGCGAAGCTGACGGAACCGACAGGTCGGAGCGCAGCGGGGATGACAGGACTGTCAGGATCGTCGGTTCGCCGGGCGATCGACCGAAGCGCCGCGCGCCGACGGTCCGCCGCGGTGCCGCTCGAGCAGCCGATAGAAGGTTCGTTCGGACATGCCGAGCGCGCGCGCGGCCTTGGCCCGGTTCCCGCCCACCTTCGTGAGCACCCACTGGATGTGGCGGCGCTGCATCTCGCGCAGCGACGGGATCTCCTCCGCGTCGGCCCGCGGCGGCGGCGGCCCCTCGGGCCTGAGGCTCGGCGGCAAATCCTCGACGCGGATGACGTCGCCGTCGCAGAGCACCACGCTCTGCTCGATCACGTGGATCAGCTCGCGCACGTTGCCCGGCCAGCTGTGCCGGCGCAGCACGTCGAGGGCGTCATCGTCCATGCGCTTGACGCACGAGAAGCGACGGTTGAACCGCGCGATGAAGTGGTCGACCAGGCAGGGGATGTCCTCGGGCCGCGCCCTGAGCGGCGGGATGGTGAGCGTGAAAATGGCCAGCCGGTAGTAGAGGTCCTCGCGGAAATGGCCGCGGGCGGTCGCCTGCGTGAGATCCCGGTTGGTCGCCGCCACGACGCGCACGTCGACGGCGATCTCGCGCGTGCCGCCGAGGCGGCGGAAGCGGCCCGTCTCGAGGACGCGGAGCAGCTTGGCCTGGGCCTCGGGGCTCGTGTCGCCCACCTCGTCGAGGAAGATCGTCCCGCTGCTGGCGACCTCGAACAACCCGTGCTTCAGGCGATCGGCGCCGGTGAACGCCCCCTTCTCGTGGCCGAAGACCTCGGTCTGGAACAGCTCGTCGTGGAGCGCCGCGCAGTTGACCGCGACAAACGGCGCCTCGCGCCGCCCGCTCTGCATGTGGAGCAGCGTGGCCACCAGCTCCTTGCCGACGCCCGTCTCGCCGAGGATGAGCGTCGTCGAATCGGTGCGGGCGATCCGCTCCACCGCGTCGAGCAGCTTGCGGTTGGCCGGGCTCGCGCCGACGAACTCGACGCCGCGGTCGGGCACGGCGTACCCGTCCTCGAGCACGCGCTGCCGGGTGAGGAGGCGCACGTGTTCGTGCGTCTTCTGGATCGCCATCTCCAGCTTGGCGATCGGGCACGGCTTCTCGAGGTAGTCGTGCGCGCCGACGCGCATCGCCCTCACCGCCGTGTCGATCGTCCCGTGGCCGGTCAGCACGACGATCCCCGCGGCGACCGAACGGCGGCGCAGTTCCTCGAGCACCTCGAGGCCGTCCATGTCGGGCAGGCGCAGGTCGAGGAGGATCACGTCCGCCTCCGCGTTCGCCGCCGGATCGAGCACCTCCTGGCCCGACGCGCGCGTCTCGACGACGTAGCCCCGGCGCGCGAGCTCCGCGCCCATCACGCGGCGGAACGCGGGGTCGTCGTCGACGAGCAGCACCCGGATCGCCGTGTCGGAATGGTTCACAACGCCTCCGCGCCCGAAAGCGAAAAGACGACTTCGATGCACGAGCCGCGGCCGACGACGCTCTCGACCAGCCGGACGTCGCCGCCGAAGCGGCGCATGAACCGGCGCGAGAGGAAGAGGCCGAGGCCCGTGCCGTCCGGCTTCTCGGTCCGGAACGGCTCGAACAGGCGCCGCTGGGCCTCCGCCGGGATGCCGCAGCCGTTGTCGGACACCTGCAGCCGTACCTGCTCGCCGACGTCGAACCGCACCGCCACGCGCCCGCCGCGCCCGCCGCACGACTCGATCGCGTTGACGAGCAGGTTCAGCAGTACGTGCTGCACGACCTCGGTGTTGGCCGAGACGACGGGGATGGGCCCGCTGCGGTCGCGGACCAGCTCGACGTCCGCCGCGCGCGCGGCCGGAGACGCGAGCGAGAGGACGCCGTCGACGACCTCGCCAAGGTCGATCGGCTCGGTGGCTGGAGGGATGCCGCGGGCGAAACGCAGGAACTGCCTGGTGATCGTCCGGCACCGCATCACCTGGTCGCGGATCACCGCGGCGCTGTCGCGGATCGCCTCGACCGTCGCGGCGCTGGGCGGGCCGTCCGCAGCAGTCGGCAACTGGTCGAGGATCCCCTCGGCGCAGGTGAGCGTGGTCGCGAGCGGCGTGTTGACCTCGTGCGAGAGGCCGGAGGCCAGGATGCCCAGCGAGGAGAGGCGCTCGAACTCGGCGAGATGCTCCTCCCCGCGCACGCGGTCGGTGATATCGCGCCACGCCTCGACGACCTGGCCGACCGATCCGTCCTCGGCGTAGACCGGGGAGGCATAGATCTCGTAGACGCGCCCGTCATCACCGTCCGAGCCGGGCACGCGGTAGGTGGCCTGGGCGAGGCGGCCGGTGGCCAGGCAGCGCGCCGCGGGGCACTCGGGGTCGTCGCAGCAGGGGAGGGCGTGGCCGGTCACGCGGCGGCACTCCTGCCCCCGCATGGCCTCGGGGTGCGATCCGAGCCACGTGGCGATCGACCGGTTGGCCGCCACCACCTTGAAATCCCGACCGAGCACGATCAACCCGTCGTCGAGACCGTTGAGGACGCCGGAGAGCTGCTGTTCGCGGCGCTTGATCTCGTCGACCAGGCGCGAGGTGGCGTCGGCCATCGCGTTGAAGTCGGTGGCGAGCGCCGCGATCGTATCGCCCCCGGAGGTGTCGGCCCGCTCGTCGAGCGCGCCGCCGGCGATGGCACGCGCGGTCCGCGTGAGCGTGGCGAGCCGCGAGAGGACGACGCGCCGCAGATGCCAGCCCAGGCCGCCGAGCATGAGCAGGGCGACGACACCCGTGCCGGTGCCGAGGCGCCAGATGTCGCTTCTGAACTGCGCCTGCACCGGCGCGAGCGATACGTCGAGCACCATCATGCCGTTCCAGCGCGTGCCCGGGTCGTGGCAGCGGTGACATTCCGGGCGGTTCTCGATCGGCAGCACGGTCCGGAGGACGTCGGCGCCGCTCTCGTGGAAGGTGACCCAGCGGCGGCGGCCGGCCGGGCTCCCGGCGTGGCAGACCAGACACGTGGGCGACGTCCTCGACGTGCGGACGCCGACCTCGGCCGGCCGGCTGGAGAGCTTGATGATCCCGTTGTGGTCGATGATCATCGCGCGCAGGACCTCGGGCTCGCGGCCGACGTCCTGGAGGATCCCGGAGATGAGCCTCGTGTCTCGCGCCAGCATGTCGTGGCGGAGGGCGGTCTCGAGGATGCGGTTCTCGATGTCGGCGGCCTCCCGGCGGGCGGCCACGGCATGGTCATACTGGACGGCAGACAGCAGGTAGAGGCCACCGGCCAGCGGGCCCAGCAGGAGCACGCTCACCCCGATGGCAATCCGAGCCGTCAGACGCTCGACGTGGGGGATTCGCAGGCGACTCATCGATCCCGACTTCATTGATCTAAAATTGACAATGTTGTCATGCCAGCATTGTCATCTACATGTCAATAACGACATGTCTCTGGCAGCGCGCGCTAGTCCGGTCTAGCCGCCTGTTTCAGGCCACAACCGGCCGAACCCCTTGACCCTCGGGCGCAACTGACACCCTCCCATGCAGCGCCCGTGCCCGATCGTCTGGCGACGCCCCCGGGGAACGGGGATTGCTCCAGCGGGGGCCGGGAACTCACCTCGATACCAGAGATCCGACGCGTCTGACTCGGCTTGATTCCGGAGAACGACATGGTGCGCCTGTCCAGGTTGGGAAGCCTGTCGGCATTCATCCTCTTGTGGGCCGCCGCGGCCGCCGCGCAACAGGGGGCGGCGGTCAAGGCCGCCCTCGCGGCTGACGAGGTCTGTACCACGTGTCACAACGAGACGTGGGCCAAGCCGATCCTCGCCATCTACCAGACCCCCCACGGCAACCGGGCCGACCCTCGAGCGCCGGGCTGCCGGTCCTGTCATGGTCCGAGCGAAGGCCATTTGAGCGACTTCAACACCTCACCGGACGTCGTGTTCGGAGCCGCGTCGAAGCGGCTGTCGCGTGCCGAAGCGCGCAACGCCGCCTGCCTCGCGTGCCACGACTCGAAGGTGCTTCCGCGGATGAACTGGATCGGCAGCCAGCACGAGAGTCATGGCATCGCCTGCACCAGTTGCCACAACATCCACGCGCCCGACCAGAAAGTGCTCTCCAAGGCCACGCAGGCCGAGGTCTGCTTCGCCTGCCACAAGGCTCAGCGCGCGCAGATCCGCCGCATGTCGGCCCACCCTCTGGCCGTGACCGGCATTGGGAGCCCGCCGAAGATGGTCTGCTCGGACTGCCACAACCCTCACGGCTCGACGGGCCCGGCACTGCTCGTCAAGAACTCGGTGAACGAGACCTGCTACGCGTGCCACGCCGAGAAGCGCGGCCCGTTCCTGTGGGAACACGCGCCGGTGCGCGAGAACTGCATG
>PMKG01000094.1 GCA_003157675.1 Acidobacteriota bacterium | reverse complement strand
GAGAAGGTGCAGCTCGCCACCAAGCTGCCGACCTGGCTCATCAAGACCGAGGCCGATTTCGAGCGGCTGCTCGACGAGCAGTTGACGCGCCTTGAGACCGACTGGATCGATTTCTACATGTTCCACGGCCTCGGCGCGGAGCGATGGGAGCTCGTCCAGCGGCTGCGCGGCCTCGAGGCCTTCGAGCGCGCCCGAGCCGACGGCCGCATCCGGCAGATCGGCTTCTCGTTCCACGGGTCGCCCGACGCCTTCATCACCATCGTCGACGCCTACGACTGGGACTTCTGCCAGATTCAATACAACTTCATCGACGAGGAGTACCAGGCCGGCACCGCCGGGCTGCGGCGGGCGGCGGAGAGGAAGGTCGGCGTGTTCGCGATGGAGCCGCTGCGGGGCGGAACGCTGGCCGCCAGCGGACCCGAAGCGGTCGACGCCATCTGGGCGGAGGCCGCCGTCAAGCGGGCGCCGGCGGACTGGGCGCTGCGGTGGGTGTGGGACCACCCGGACGTCGTGATGGCACTCTCGGGGATGAACGCCCCCGAACAGCTCGACGCGAACATCGCCACGGCCGATACCACGCAGGCCGGCGCCATGACCGCCGACGAACTGGCGCTCGTGGCACGCGTGCGCGACGTCTTCCGGGCGAAGATGAAGGTCGTCTGCACGACGTGCGGCTACTGCCTGCCGTGCCCGAACGGCGTCGCGATCCCCGACGTCTTCTCGTCCTACAACACCAGCGCGATGTTCGGCACGCTCCAGGCCGCGTCGGCCGTCTACCGGATGTATGTGATGGCGGGCGGGCACGGCGCGGACCAGTGCGCCCGGTGCGGCGAGTGCGAGCCGAAGTGCCCCCAGCAGATCCCGATCCAGGACTTGCTCGAAGAGGCGCACTCATATCTGACGCAGTAGGGACGAGGGACGGGGGGTAGTGGCTAGTGGTCAGTGGATCACGCGTGGCACACTAGCCACTAGTCACTAACCACTACTCGAACGTCTGAAGGCTCTACTGGTGATCCTGCTGCTGCCCTGAAGTCCCGTAGAGCGTCTCCACCGTCGGCCATTCGACCGCGGAGAGAGTCGCCGGGGTGGACGAGGGCAGGGTGCGGTGCGGCACCACGAGCGGCTGCGTCATCGGCGGAGCCGAGCCGCGCATCGGGATCTGGTAGGCGTGCCCCGCGGTGAGGGCCGTCGTTCGCAAGCCGTTGGCCTGCTGGATGGCGCGCACCGAGGTGTGATACCTGGCGGCCATCTGGCCGAGCGTCTGTCCCTTCCGCGCCACGCACGACACCGTGTAGACCGCCGGCTTCATCAGGTTCATCTGGACCAGCAGCGGGTGCGCCCGGCGCCCCAGTTCCTGCGCCACCGCGTTGTAGAAGCGGACGTGGTAATGGGTCCGGTGTCCGACCACGTGCTGGACGATCGCGTCTCTGAGGCCCCTGCCGCATGCGAACACGTGGTCCAGGAAGTCCTTGTCCTCGCCCAGGCCCAGTGCGTACTTGTAGAGCATCCGCTGGACGCGGGAGTCGAGCAGGATCATCTCCACGTCGGTGCGCGTCACGAGCGAGCGGACCAGCGCCCAATTCCGCGCCAGATCGTAGTTGGCCGGCGAGGCCGGCAGGAACCACTGCGAGGTGCCCGATTTGTAGTAGAACCCCACGTCGACGTCGCGGCCGCCCTGGTGCGACTGGTGGCGCTTGAGGTGCCCGCCGGCCGCCGCGCTGATGTCACCGATGACGATCGGCGGCGTCTCGGGGAACAGGTCGTAGACCGTGTCGATGGCGGCCTGCAGGAAGGCGATCGTCTCCGACGTCGCGTACGAATCCGAATTCGGCGCGACCTGCCAGTGCGGGTTGGCCGGCAGGGCTACGCTGTTGAAGAGCGCGGCGCGACCCGGCGTGCCGATCGACAGCGAGCCGAGAGAGGTCGGATCGGCCGCGATCCGCGCCATCAACTCGTCGTCGCTCAGGTCGAGCAGCGCGGCCGGCGCTTCGAGCCCCTTGGAGGAGACGGCGGCTGTCGCCGGGCCGGCTGGCCCGCTCGCTGGCATCGACGCCACGCCCGAGGCGGGCAGGGCCAGGATGCAGAGACCGGCGATGGCTTCAAAGGCTGACAGCATAGGCGTACGTCGGAGCACTTTCTCCGATCCTCAACCTCAAGTCAAGTAGAATCATGTGGTTGGAGCCGTTCTGTCGATCTCGTGGTAAAAAGGGACGCCATGAAGAAGTTCGCCCTTATCCTGCTCATCGTCTGCACGGCGCTCGTCCTGCAGGCCGGCCAGAATACCGACGTCGCATCCTGGGAGCGCCAGGCCCAGAACGTCACCATCATTCGCGACACCTGGGGCATCCCTCATGTCTATGGCAAGACTGATGCCGATGCCGTTTTCGGCGTCATCTACGCGCAGGCCGAGGACGACTTCAACCGCGTTGAGACCAACTACCTCAATTCGATGGGGCGGCTGGCGGAGGCCGAAGGGGAGTCGGCAGTCTTTCGCGACCTGCGGATGAAACTGTTCGTCGACCCGACGGATTTGAAAGCGCAATATCAGAAAGCGCCGGCGTGGCTCAAGGCGCTCATGAACGCCTGGGCCGACGGCCTGAACTACTATCTCTATACCCACCCGACGGTCCACCCCCGTGTCATCACCCGGTTCGAGCCGTGGATGGCGCTCAGTTTCAGCGAGGGCAGCATCGGCGGTGACATCGAGAAGGTCAGCCTGGCGCAGCTCGAGGCGTTTTACGGCCGCAGCGCCGAAACCGAGCCCGAAGCCGAGGAGGACCTCGGTGACGGGTACCGTGAGCCGACCGGGTCGAACGGCGCCGCCATCGCCCCGTCCAACACGACAACCCACCACGCGCTGCTGCTCATCAACCCGCACACCTCGTTCTTCTTCCGCGCCGAGGCGCAGATGGTGAGCAGCGAGGGCCTCGACGCCTACGGCGCGCTCACCTGGGGGCAGTTCTTCATCTACCAGGGGTTCAACGACCGGGTCGGCTGGATGCACACCTCGAGCGGCGTGGACGACAGCGACGAATATCTCGAGACGGTCGTCAGGAAGGGCGACAGCTACTTCTACCGCTTCGGGAACGAGGAGCGACCGGTGAAGGCCGAGGCCATCACCGTCCCCTACAAGACGGCGACCGGCATGGCCAGCCGGCCGTTCACCATCTACCGGACCGGGCACGGCCCCGTCGTCCGGAAGGCCGGCGACAAGTGGGTGAGCTTCCGCATCATGCAGGAGCCGCTCAAGGCGCTGATGCAGTCGTACGGCCGGACCAAGGCCCGCACCTACAAGGCCTTCCGCGAGACGATGGAGCTGCACACCAACTCGTCGAACAACACCATCTACGCCGACGCCGACGGCAACATCGCCTACTTCCACGGCAACTTCATCCCGCGCCGCGACCCGAAGTTCGACTGGACGCGGCCCGTCGATGGCTCCGACCCGGCGACCGAGTGGCACGGCCTGCTGTCGGTGGACGAGACGCCGAAGCTGTTCAACCCGGCGAGCGGCTGGCTCTTCAACTCGAACAACTGGCCGTGGACCTCTGCCGGCGCGAGCAGCCCGAAGAAGGCGGACTTCCCGGTCTACGTCGAGACCGGCGGCGAGAACCCGCGCGGCCTGCACGGCACCCGGGTGTTCGACAACCGGAAGGACTTCACGCTCGACGGCCTGCTTGCGGCCGCCTTCGACAGCTACCTGCCGTCGTTCGCCGCCGACGTCCCCGCGCTCGTCCGGGCGTGGGACAGCCTGCCAGCGGGCGACCCGCTCAAGGTGAAGACCGCCGACGCCGAAGCCGTCCTCCGCGGCTGGGACTTCCGCTGGGCCGAACGGTCCGTGCCCACCTCGCTGGCGGTCTACTGGGGTGAAGATGCCGGCCGCCGACTGGCTGCCGACATTCGCAAGTCCGGCAAGTCGGCCGACGACTACATCGCCGAGATGGCCGCGCCGCAGCCGCTCGTGGAATCGCTTGCCGCCGCGTGCGACCGTCTCACGGCCGATTTCGGCACGTGGCGCACGCCGTGGGGCGATATCAACCGCTACCAGCGCAACAACGGCGACATCGTCCAGCGGTTCGACGATGCGGCGCCGAGCATCCCGGTCGGCTTCACCTCGTCGCGGTGGGGATCGCTGGCCTCGTTCGGCGCGCGGACGTACCCGGGCACGAAGAAGATGTACGGGACGAGCGGCAACAGTTTCGTGGCGGTGGTGGAGTTCGGCGACCGCGTGCGCGCCAGGGCGGTGTCGGCCGGCGGCGAGAGCGGAGATCCGAAGTCGCCCCACTTCGGCGACCAGGCCTTGCGGTATGCGACCGGCAACCTGCGGGACGTCTACTTCTACCGCGACCAGCTCCAGGGACACATCGAGAGGGAGTACAAGCCGGGGAAGTAGGGCTCTAGGCTCTGGGCTCTCGGCGGTGTCCGATTCACGGCTCAGGGCTCAGGACCGGCACTGGAGAGCCAGGCGCGGACCGGGTCGGCGCAAAGGGCGACTTGCGAGGTCCGCCGAGCGGAGCCCGGCGCGACGAACCGGGCCACGACTGGCGCCTCACAAGCCGGCCACTCGCTCCCCTCAGGCCCCGTTCCGCTGCTCGGCCGCGGCCGGCCCCGAGCGGGCCAGCGCGTTGTTGATCGCCCGCAGGCCGAGCCACCACTGCGACTTCGGCCGGCGGTTCGGCTCGTCCATCAGCCGCGGCAGGTCTTCGAGCGGGTGGAAGTGGACGTGGCCGCCAATCAGGCCGATGAACGACGCGCTCGGCCACTCCTCGGCGGCCTGCTCGATCAGGTAGCCCACCGAGCGGCGCGCCAGCTTGGTCGCCTGGATCCGGTCGAACGGCGACGGGTCGCCTCCCTGCTGCAGGTGGCCGAGGATGCTCTCGCGCACGGCGAACGCGCCGCCGCTCTCCTCCTCGAACAGCGCTCGCATGAAGTTGGTGTCGTACGTCGGGTTCGCGTCCTCGTTGCGGATGATGAGGCCCAGGCGCTTCCCCTCGCGGAACCCCCGGACGAGGACGTCCAGGTCCTCCTTCATCGACTTGAGCGTGACCCCTTCCTCGTGCAGGTAGACGCGCTCGGCGCCCGTGGCCAGGCCGCTCATCAGCGCTAGGTAGCCGCACCGCCGGCCCATCACCTCGACGATGTAGCAGCGCCGCTCGGCGACGGCCGACTGCTTGATCTTGTCGACGACGGTGACGATGCTGTTGAGCGCCGTGTCGGCGCCGATGCTCAGCTCGGTGCCCGGCAGGTTGTTGTCGATCGTGGCCGGCAGGCAGACCATCGGGATCCCGAACGCGGGGAAGTTGGCCCGCTCCTGCAGGAGGCGGTAGGCCCCCTGGTAGCCTTCCCACCCGCCGACGACGAGGAGCCCTTCGATCCGCCGCCGCTCCATCGTCTTGGCGATGGCGTGGAAGTCGGGGCCGTTCGGGACCGCCCGGTTGGTGCCCAGCTCGGATCCACCGAGCGGCGCCCAGCCGTTCACGCTCATCCACGCCATCTGCTGCAGGTCGTCGTCGATGAGTCCCTGGAAGCCGCGGCGGACGCCGAAGATCTCGTGGCCATGGTCGATCGCGATGCGCACGGCCGCGCGGACGGCGGTGTTCATACCCGGGGCGGGCGCGCCGACGTTGAGGATCGCCAGCCGGAGCCGCCGCTGGCCCGGCTGGGGCGGGTGGGGCAGGGCGCGCAGCAGCGTCTGCAGCGTGCTGGCCGCGGTGGTGAAGGTGTGGCCGCGCAGCGCCATGGCCTGTGCGTACTCGTGCGCCTCGAGCCGCGAATCGATCTCGCGCGTCTTGGCCACGCACTCGGTTAGCGGGATGCGGACCACCCGGTTGCCGCTGACGCCGATCACCTGCGAGTGCTCGTCGGCCTCGCCCGCGACGAGCGCCTCGACGGCGGCGTGGCCGACGATCGTGCCGAGGTTGCGGTCGTAGGCGCTCGGCGCGCCCCCCCGCTGGACGTGGCCGAGCACCGTGATGCGGACCGCCTGCTCGAGCCCCGCCTCGAGCACCTGCTGCAGCCGATCGCTCGTGATGGGGCACCCCTGCCGGTCGGTCGCCCCCTCCGAGAGCACCACGATCGCGTCGCGGCGTCCGGCCGCGCGCCCGGCCTTGAGCGCCGCCACCATCTCGGTCTCCCAGTCATCCGACTCCGGCGGCTGCTCGGGCAGGAACACCCAGTCGGCGCCGGTCGAGAGCGCGCCCATCAGCGCGAGGTAGCCGCAGTGCCGGCCCATGACCTCGACGACGAGCGCGCGGTGGTGGCTCTCGGCGGTGGTGTGGAGCCGGACGACGGCCTCCATGCCGAAGTTGACGGCGGTGTCGAACCCGAACGTGTAGTCGGTCGAGATGAGGTCGT
>PMKG01000014.1 GCA_003157675.1 Acidobacteriota bacterium | reverse complement strand
CATGCAGAAGCATTGGGACGTGATGCGAAGTGACAATGCCGGCGAGTCGTGGACCGAGGTAAGCGGCAATCTGCCCACCGACTTCGGGTTCGTCACCGCCGTCCACGCGCACGAGCCCGAGACCGTGTACGTCATCCCCATCAAGAGCGACTCGGAGCATTACCCGCCCGACGACAGGCTCCGCGTCTACCGGAGCCGCACAGGCGGGAACGAGTGGGAGCCGCTCACCAAGGGACTGCCGCAGCGCAACTGCTACGTCAACGTGCTGCGCGAGGCCTTGGCGGTGGACTCGCTCGACTCGTGCGGGATCTACTTCGGCACCACCGACGGCGAGATCTTCGTGTCCGCGAACGGCGGGGACGCCTGGACGGCGGCCGTCCGCGACCTGCCGCCCGTGCTCTCGGTCGAGGTGCAGACGCTGTGACCATCGACGTCGTCCTCCCGACGCACCTGCGGACGCTCGCGGGCATCCGCGCGGGGGTGTCGCTCGAAGTCGAGGGAGAGGTCACCACGCGCGCGATCCTCGACGAGCTCGAGGCGCGCTACCCGGTGCTGCGTGGCACGATCCGCGACTACCAGACCCTGCGTCGCCGGCCGTTCCTGAGGTTCTTCGCGTGCGGCAGCGACGTGTCGCTCGACTCGCCGGACGCGCCGCTGCCGAGGGGGATCGCCGAGCGGGCGGAGCCGTTCATGATCGTCGGGGCCACGGCGGGAGGATGAAGCGGTCAGCTGTCAGCGGATCACGGACGGAGGACGGGTTCCGGAGTAGCCGATCGAGGCCAGTTCCTTCTCTATCACGGCGACAAAATCGTCGAGAGAGCCGAGGTGCACGAAGCGGATGTGCCCAGTCCTGTCGATGACGTAGGTGGCGGGCACCGCAGCAATCGCGAACGCCTGTGCAGTCGAGTCTGAAACGGCCACCCGAAGGTCTCTGAGTTTGCGCTTGTCGAGCAGGGCGCGCACCTCTGCGATTTCCGCGTCCTTGGCAACCGCGACGACCGCGACGTGTGGGTTACGCCGCTGGAACTCCAGCACGCCGGGCAATTCCGCCACGCAGGGACCGCACCAGATCGCCCAGAAATTGAGGACGACCTGACGCCCCTTGAGAGACGCCAGCGACACCTTGCTTCCGTCGAGAAGCGTCGCGTCGAACGCCGGCGCGGGGCGCTCGATGGGAACGGGCTTGAAGTCCGCCGCTGCCTTCTTTCGGCGCGCCGCGATCTGCGCCGCGAGACGCGCCTCCAATTGATCCTCTGTTCCCATGCCGCCCGCGACGAACACGCGCCGCAACGCATCCATCGGTTCGCGACTCGTCTGGTAGGGTGCGGACGTTGCGTCGAGGTACGCGGCAAGCGCGACGTCCCTGCGGCCGGCCTTCTCGGCAACCTGCCCCAAGGTCAACGCCACTTTCGCGTCGTCGCTGAGGAGGCGCGCCGCGAACTGCAGGTCCTCGACCGCCCGCTGCATCTCGCCGTGCTGCGCGAGGGCCCGGCCCCGCCAGTAGCGGATCCTCGCAATTGCCTGCTCCAGCCGCGCCTGCCCAGGCGCCGGATTACTCGGGTCCGGCTTGTCACACGTCACGGTGACCACGGCCGCTCCGGCGGCACCAGTCGGCGCCGCCTGGCAGCGCTCCGTCGCCTGGTCGAGCATTCGCACGGCTTCGTCCGGCTTGATCTTCTGCTCCACGTAGAAGATGCCGATCGATGCGTACGGATCGGGCGATGCTGGTTCGAAGGTGCGCCACCTCTCGAAGGCTCGCTCAGCGGCCGACGCGTCTTTCAGATCCTCCGCCGCCGCCATGAACGCGCGCGCATATGCAATCTGTGTGTTCCCGTCTCCGGGGTAGGCGGCAGCGAAGTCCTCATACATCTGTATCCGACGCCGCACGTCCTTCTCGTCGGATATCCGATCCCAGACCACCTCCGCCAGGACGCTCCTGGCGAACGAAGAGCGCGGGTTCAGCTTCGTCAGCGCGGTCTGCGTCGCCGCAAAGAGGGTCGCGGGCAGTCGCGCCCTCCACATGCTCACGAACGACAGTGCCTGGGCCAGCGCGGTCTCGTTGTCGGAATGGTCGACCACGAACCGCTCTATCTCCGGTACGAGAGCGTTGAACGCCGCGTCGATTCGCCCACCCTGACGAAGGCGATAGCCCCAGACGTCGGTGACGAACAATGTCGAGTCCTGATGTTCGGCCATCCACTCTCGCAGAATCGAGATCGCCCGCTCGAAATCGGGTGCCCTCTGGATCCCGTCGGAGAGCGCGTCGCCGGTGAAGCTCGCCGCCTGGTAGGGCACGGCACGTGCCGACGGCATGTGGTCGGCGCCGCACGTGACGACTTCCCAGTACCGGCCGGAGTTGTCGTCGATTCGGGCCCGATCGTCCCTGGCGTAGAAGAGCGCGAACGCGGGTCCGTTCGTGTCGATCGTCAACGTCCCCTGNNTCGCTGAAGGCGACCTCGATCGAGAGGGCGCTCGCACCGGCTAGCCGGGCACTGGGTGCCGCAGGATCGTAGGTGATGCGCATCTGCACAGGGGGATCCGCCTTCCGGATGGGCAGCACGGGGCAAGACGGGTCGATTGTGACGACCGTCCTGGCCTGCGCGGCCGCCATG
>PMKG01000440.1 GCA_003157675.1 Acidobacteriota bacterium | reverse complement strand
CGAACCGGTTCTTCACCGCCCGGATGATCCGGTGGACGTGGTGCTGCTCGCCTTCGAAGTAGAGCACGGTGTCGACGATGTGCTCGAGCGACTTCGGCCCCGCGAGGCTGCCGTCCTTGGTGACGTGCCCGACGAGGAACGTCGGCAGGTTGTGACCCTTGGCGGTGAACAGCAACTGCGTCGCCGCCTCCCGCACCTGCCCGATGCTGCCGGGCGCCGACTGCAGCTTGAGCGAGAAGACGGTCTGGATCGAATCGACGACGAGCAGCGCCGGCTTGAGGCGCGAAGCCTCCTCGAGCACGCGCTCGAGGCAGGTCTCCGCGAGGAGGTAGATCGGCGCACTGCCAACGCCGAGTCGCTCGCCGCGCGACTTGACCTGGTGCTCGGATTCCTCGCCCGAGCTGTAAAGCACGGGCCCCACCGTCCGGGCGAACGACGCCGCGACCTGGAGCAGCAGCGTCGATTTGCCGATCCCGGGTTCTCCGCCGAGCAGCACCAGCGAGCCGGGGACGATGCCGCCGCCGAGCACGCGGTCGAACTCCTCGATGCCGGAGGCGAGCCGGGGCGCGTCGGCCATCTGGATGTCGGCGTAGAGCCTGGCCCCGGCCCCGCCGCCGAGCGCGTAGCGGGCCGCCGCCAGGCCGCCGGCCGCCGGCGCCGGTTCCGCGAGGCGCTCCTCGACGAGCGAGTTCCACGCCCCGCAGTCGGCGCAGCGGCCCATCCACTTCTGCGCCTGGGCGCCGCACTCCTGGCAGACGAACACGCTCTTGGGAGATTTCATTTCCTCGTCACCGTAGTGGCTGGTGGCCAGTGGCTAGTGGATCACGCGTGACAGCTAGCCACTGATCACTGACCACTATCCACTACCCCGTTACTGCCCAACCTCATCATAGACCCGCTCGATCCGCGAACCGATCCGGCACAGCACTTCGTAGGGGCTCGTGCCGATGGCCGCCGCCATGTCGCTCGCCGTGATCCGCTCGGCGCCCTGCTCCCCGAGCAGCACCACCTCGTCGCCCGGGTCGACCGGGACACCGGTGACATCCACGGCCAGCATGTCCATCGACACGGCGCCGACGATGGGCGCGCGACGGCCGCCGACGAGCACCTCCCCCCGGCCGCCCAGCCGGGCGGCGAGGCCGTCGGCATAGCCGGCCGGCACGGTGGCCACGACACGCGGCGTCGCGGGCGTGAAGCGGGCCCCGTAACCCACGCCCTCGCCGGCCCTGACGTTCTTGACCGACACGATCCGGCTGCGGAGCGACATCACGGGGCGCAGCGGCAGCGTCGCAGCCCAGGGGGCCGGCGCCACGCCGTAGAGCAGCAGTCCCGGGCGCACGAACTCGTACCAGACGTGAGGCTCCCGCAGCAGCGCGGCGCTGTTCGCCGCGTGCCTGGCGGGCACGGTCACACCCATCGTCGCGATCCGCGCGAGCGCGTCGGCGAATCGCCCGCGCTGCTCCTCGAACAGTGGGTGGGACGGGTCGTCGGCGGTCGCGAAGTGCGTGTAGACGGCCGCCAGGTCGAGGTTCGGGCTCCGGAACAGGTCCGGCAGCGTCAAGGCGAGGTTGTCGTGCCGGAAGCCGAGGCGGTTGAGGCCGGTGTCGATCTTCAGGTGATAGCGCAGCCGCCGTCCGCGCGCCGCGGCGGCGGCCTGGAGCGCGCGGCCGGCGCCGGGCGTCGAGCAGGTCGGCGTCAACTCGTACTCGAACAGCCCGCCGAGATCGCTCACGCTCAGCGCGCCGAACACCAGAATGCGTCCCCGGACGCCGGCTCGCCTCAGCGCAATGCCTTCCTCGATGTCCGCGCAGGCCAGCATCGAGGCCCCGGCCCGTTCGAGGGCCAGGGCGACCGGGCGGGCCCCGTGGCCGTACGCGTTGGCCTTCACGACGGCGATGATGTCGGGCGGGCGGCGGGCGCGCGGAGTCCTGGCGGCGAGGAACGCTTCGATGGCGCGGTAGTTGGCCTGCAGCGCGGCCAGGCCGACGTGGGCAACCGTGGAACGAACCATGCGGAACCTGAGCGGCGTGAGGCCGGGCGGCCCTCGGTCAGGCGCCCGGGTCGTAGTTCTCGAAGCGCGTGCGCTCCTTGATGAACGCGAGCTTGATGGTGTCGGTCGGGCCGTTGCGCTGCTTGGCCACGATGATGTCCGCGACGCTCTCGCCCGCGCCGTCCTGGCTGTAGAAGTCCTCGCGGAAGATGAGGATGACGACGTCGGCGTCCTGCTCGAGGGCGCCCGACTCGCGCAGGTCGGAGAGCTGCGGCCGGTGGTCGGACCGCGCCTCCGGCGCCCGGCTGAGCTGCGAGAGCACGACGACGGGGATGTTCAGCTCCTTCGCCAGTCCCTTGAGCGCCCGCGAGATCTGGCCGAGCTCCTGCGTCCGGTTGTCGAACCGTCCACGGCCCTGCATCAACTGGATGTAGTCGACGACGAGCAGGTGCAGGCCGTGTTCGGCGGCCAGGCGGCGCGACTTGGCGCGCATCTCCAGGACGCCAATCGACGGCGTATCGTCGATGTAGACCTTCGCGTTGCCGAGGACGCCCAGCGCCTCGGTGAGCCGCCCCCAGTCGTCGGTGCGTAGGAAGCCGGTCCTGAGAGCGTGACCGTCGATCTCGGCTTCGGAGGCGAGCATGCGCAGGAACAGCTGCTCGCGCGACATCTCCAGGCTGAAGACGCCGACGGTGTGATCGGTCTTCGTCCCGACGTGCTGGGCGATGTTCAGCGCGAGCGACGTCTTGCCCATCGACGGGCGGGCCGCCACGATGATCAGGTCGCCGCGCTGGAAGCCCGACGTCAGGTTGTCCAGGTCGTTGAAGCCGGTCGGCACCCCGGTGATGAGCTTCTTCTCGTCGTGCGCCTTCTGGATCGAGTCCGACGCCGCTTCCGCGATCGTCGCGAGCGACAGGAAGCCCGACCGGATCCGCCCCTCGGCGATGTCGAAGATCGAGTGCTCGGCGCGGTCGAGGATGTCGGCCGCGTCCTGGTCGGCCTCGTAGGCGTCCGAGAGGATCGTGTTCGCCGCGGCGATCAGGTTCCGGAGGACCGCCTTCTCCTTGACGATCTTCGCGTAGTGCTCGACGTTGGTCGCGCGTGGCACGCCGTCGACGAGCGAGGCGATGTAGGCCGGGCCGCCGACCGTGTCCAGCTCTCCCGCCCGCCCGAGCTCTTCCTTGAGCGTGACGAAGTCGACGGCCTCGCCGCGCTCGGAGAGGTCGATGATCCGGGCGAAGATCCGCCGGTGCGCGTCGCGGTAGAAATCCTCAGGGCGCACCACCTCCGCCGCCACGTTGTAGGTAGCGTTCTGGATGAGGATCGCCCCCAGGACCGATCGCTCGGCCTCGAGGTTGTGCGGCAGCATCCGTTCGACGGCTGAGGGTATGTCAGGCACTGAGGTGTCTCAGTGTAGCCGATCCGGACTCCGGGCGGTATCGGCGCAAGCCGGCGCGTTTCCGCGCCTGGAGAGGCGGATCGTCACCGCCCAGGAGGCCACCATGTAATAGGCCGGAAAGGCCAGGGAGCCGACCACGAGCCACCGCGGCGAGAGGCTCCACCACCAGAGAATGGCGACGAGCGACGCGAGCCACGCGGCCGACAGGCTGTTGGTCACGAGGCTCCACCGGCCGGCTGACGTCGTGTAGAGGTAGCGCGTCGGCACGAAGGTCAGGACCGAGAGGGCGAGGACGATCGCGAGCGGCCACGGCGACCTCAGCCTCAGCACGAAGAGATAGAACGCCACGATGTTCCAGTAGGACGGAAACCCGAGGAAGTAGTGGTCATCGGTCTTCGCCGCCACCTGGCAGAAGCCGTAGGCGCTCGCCACGAGCGGCACGAGCAGCCACGCCGCGTCGGCGCCGGGAAACACGCCTGCGCGCCAGAGCAGCGCGAGCGGCAGGCAGGTGTAGGTCTGGAAATCGATGAGATCGTCGAGGCGGCGGCCATCGAAACCGGGCAGCACCTCCCCCACCCTCGCGCGCCTGGCGATCCAGCCGTCGGTCGCGTCGACGAGCGTCGCCGCCACCATCACCGCAAACGCGAGGCGGAACGCGCCGTCGCCTCCCTCGACGACCAGACCGAAGATCGCCGCCGCGCAGAGAAGACCGAGCGCGGTGTAGGCATGCGCCAGCCAGGCGGCAACCGTGTCGCGCATCAGCAGCCTCCCGCCGCCCCGACGCCTTCGGCGTGGACGTTCCGGAGCGGACGCGGGCGGTCCCACCGCGCGGTCAGCCGCGACACGACCGGCAGGAGGACTACGCCGGCGGCCGCGGCCATCGTCTTGTACGGGAACAGCATCGCGCCGGCGGCATCGTACCAGCTCGCGGGCGGACCCGGAAGGACGGCGGAGAAGATCTCCGGATAGCGCACGAGCGGGGCCACGTGGAACAGCGGCTCGCCGCCGCCGAGACGGATCGCCAGCGAGATGGCGAACGCCGCGACCGATCCAATCCGGTTGACCCGGCGGTCGAACAGCGCGTAAACGAGCTGCGGAAACAGCAACACGAACACGAGGTCGCTCGTGAAGAACCAGAGCGCCTGCACGCTCTGCACCCCGAGCGCCATCAC
>PMKG01000061.1 GCA_003157675.1 Acidobacteriota bacterium | reverse complement strand
GCCGTTGATCGTCAGGACGCAGGGCACCCCGGCTGTCATGGGTCGACTCCCGAGAGGCTATCCATGCTGGCTGCCGGACGCGACGGCTTGCGTCAGTGGATGCGCGTCGCCGCCGGCACGGTCGCCCCGCACCGACATCACGCGCAGCAGTTCTCGTGCTTCCCGTCGTGAAGCTCGGCGTTCGAGAGAAGCACCTTGGTCTTGGCGACTTCGTCGCGGGTGCCGTGGGCGATGACCACGAACTTGCCCGCCTTGATCTGCGTCTCGTAGCTGAGGACGCTGTCCTTGGGAATCCCGATGCTGTACAGTCCCGCTCCCAAGGCGCTCATCCCACCGACGACCGTCGCCCCTTCCAGTGCCCCGACGATCCAGGCCACGAGCGGCCCAGCGGCGAAGAGTGGACCAATACCAGGAATGACGAACAAGGCGGACCCGAAGAGCATCCCCCAGAGTCCACCCCAGAAGGCACCGGTCTTGCCCCACGACTTCATTCGGTCTCCCATGTTGTAGTAGCCGACGACCCCTTCCTCTGTTGAGTAATCCCTGCCGACGATAGAGAGCTTGTGCATGTCGAAGCCTGACTTCGCGAGCGTGCGAATGGCCTCTTCGGCGGCGCGATGGCTCTCGTAAATCGCGACGGCGCTGCCGTGGGCTGACGTTCCGAGTTGGGTGGGTGTGTCCGGTAGGACGGTTGCGTGTGCTGGCATGACTGGTCTCCGTTTCTCCGGGTGAGTCGGGTGGCCTTCCGGCCACCACGATCCTCAGGATGCGGCCCCATTTTCGAGAACGGATGTACCAAAGTGAACAGGACGGGGGCACGGCCAGGCGGTCAGGGACAGATCTTGGGCGGGACAGGAGCGGGCGCCGTCACTCCCGCCCTTGGCCTGCGGCCGGCCTTGCTCGACCGGGATGGGGGCTCGCGCTTGAGGTCGACGCTGATCGTGGCCACACCCAGGCGGGTCCGGAGGAACCGCGTCAGCGCGTCGACGAAGACCGTGTCCAGATCCTTCTTCGCCTCATACGTCACTCTGACGACGACGCCGTCGGCGGTCAATACCAGCTCGTAGCTCTGAAGGGGGGCGGCATCCGCAGGCCAGATCTCCTTCAGCGGGGCGTCGAGGCGGGCGAGCAGTTCCTTGCGCGCCCGCTCCAGCTCGAGTGGCGCGGGCGGCGGCGGTGGCGCGGGAACCGGACGCGTGAGTTCGGCCCGCAGCACGGCCAGTTCCTCCTCGGCCGCCACTCGCCGGACGGCGATCGTGGCGTCCTTGCCGGTCCGCCGGAGAAGCGTCTTCTCGGCGGCGGCCACGCGTTCCGGATCGACATGCGAGGTGACGATGAGCCGAACGCTCACCCGGTCCGAGCCGACATCGACGGTCTGGGACAGGACGCTGGAGGCGGGCGTCAGGGACCGAACCACGTCGCGGACGGCGGTCCTCGCAAGCGTTTCGTCGCGTACCTGGAGGAGGCCTCGACGCAAGGGCACGAACAGCACCACGAGAACCGCGAGGATCATCACGATCCGCCACCGCAGGCCGTGTGTTCTCTCGCTGAACGCGGTGGCGAAGCGGGTTCGCTGGAGCACGCGATAGAGTCCGTCGCGCGAGGCCCGCACCTGCATCGACTTCACCAGGCTGGCCCGGATATCGGGGGCGTCCATCCGAACGATGTAGAAGACGAAAAATGCGCTGGCGACGATGGCGGCCAGGTTCGTCAGGAAGAGCAGGCCCGCGCCGTAGATGATCGGCCCCGAGAAGCCGCTACCCACTCCGAAGCCGACCGTGCACAGCGGCGGCATCAGCGCGACGGCGACCGCCACGCCGGGCAGCGCGCTCACGCCGCCGGCCTTCGTCCCGCGACTGACCACGAGGGCGCCGGCGAGCCCGGAGAACAGCGCGACGCCGAGATCGAGCAGGTTCGGCCGCGTGCGGGCCAGGATCTCCGCCGTGGGCGACTGAAACGGCAGCAGCCACACCAGCAGCGCGGAAAAGCCGACGGCAAGGCCGACGCTGGCCAGGATGCTGAGGAGTGCCTTCAGGCCGAGATACAGGTCAGCGGCCGCGAGGGCGAGGCCGCCGGCGAGGATGGGGCCCATCAGCGGCGAGATCATCATCGCGCCGATGATCACCGCCGGGCTGTTCAGGACCAGGCCGAGCGTCGCGATGCCCGCCGACAGCAGCAGGGACAGCAGGAAGTTGAGGTCTGCCAACTCCGCGGAGTCGAACGTCTCGGCGTAGATCGCAGGCTTGGACGCCGCGTCGACGCGGAGCAGCCGTTCGAGGCGCGACCGGACGGAGACGGTCGGTGTCATGATCGACGGCTCGCAGACTGTGTCGGTAGACTCGCGAAAGTGTATCACGTCGTCAACGACCATCACGGCCGCAGGAGAACCGTGTTCAATAGCGAACAGATTCGGGTCGTTCCCGATGACGATGATTGGAGTGGACCAGACTCGTTGCCGACGCCCGACGCCATGGCTTGCCACAGCGATCTGGCCCGTCGTGTTCGCCCCCGGCTGACGAGGCGTTCGCCGGCGAGGCCGCCGGGCGATGCCGCCCTCCGATGTCGTGTGCCTGCTCGATGTCGAGGACTCGCTGGTCGACGCCGGTCACCACGCCGATGAGCACCCATGGCCCCGCGATCGCCGGACTCCGAACGGTGGCGGCCTTCGAGGCCGCCAAGGGCCTGATCGTGCTCGTGACGGGATTCGGTCTGCTCTCGCTCGTGCACCACGACATCCAGCAGGCGGCGGAGTCGCTCGTCCGACACCTCCACATGAACCCCGCGCGGCACTATCCGCGCGTGTTCCTCGAGGCGGCTGGGCGGGTCACCGACGCGCGGCTGTGGCTTTTCGCCTCGGGAGCCTTCGCCTACGCCATCGTTCGGGGCGTGGAGGCCTACGGTCTCTGGCGCGCGCGGGCCTGGGCTCAGTGGTTTGCGATTTTCGGTGGCGCGATCTACTTGCCGATCGAGATCTACGAGATGGCCCTCCACGCGACGGCACTGAAGGCGGTCGTCGTCCTGGTCAACGCGGGGATCGTCGGGTACGTGTGTTACGTCCGGCTGATCGTCGCCCGGCGGCAGGGCTGAGCTTGTCGGCGACTTCGACACTGTCCGGTCTTGGACAGGCCTCCCAATGTGTGTGGGCCGATGATCGCCTCGGAGTCGATATCGACCGACCCGCAACCGTTCACGGAGAGAGGATGCGATGATTCGGAGCATGAAGGAACTCCACGGTGCGACGATTGGCGCAACCGATGGAGACGTCGGCACGTTCGGAGAGTGCTATTTCGACGACGTGAGCTACACGGTGCGCTACGTCGTCGTCAACACAGGGAGGTGGCTCTCGGAGCGCAAGGTGCTCCTGTCGCCGATCGCCTTTCGCGCGGTGGACTGGGAGCATCAGCGCATCACGGCCGCGCTGACCAGGGCCCAGGTGGAGAAGAGTCCGGCTATCGACACGGCTCAGCCGGTGACGCGGCAACACGAGACCAACTACTTTGGCTACTATGGCTACGCTCCCTACTGGGAGGGGGAGAATCTCTGGGGCGCCTCTCCCTATCCACATCCAGGTTCCGCAGCACCCGAGAATCGCGCGGGTTTCGGACCCAAGCGGCGCTGGGTCTGGGCGGTCCGGAAGGGGGCCGACCCGCACCTGCGGAGTTCGCACGCCGTGACTGGCTATCACATCCGCGCGACCGACGGCGACATCGGGCACGTGGAAGACTTCCTTCTGGATGACGAGTCGTGGGCGATCCGCTACCTGATCGTGCGCACGGGGCGCTGGTGGTCGGGCAGGACGGTGTTGCTGGCGCCCGCCTGGATCGAGCGGGTTGACTGGCACCATTCAGAGGTGCATGTGAAGGTGACTCGCGCACAGATCGAGAAGAGTCCCGAGTACGATCCGGCCCGGCCGGTGGAGCGTCCCTATGAGACACGACTGTACGACCACTATAAGGTACCCCGCTACTGGGGTGGGTAGCG
>PMKG01000434.1 GCA_003157675.1 Acidobacteriota bacterium | reverse complement strand
GTTACCCATGTCTCCGGCTGTTCATAGGCAACCCTAAAGGGTCGCCCTACAACGGGCTGGTCAGGCCGTGTGTAGAGCCGTGTGTAGGGCGGGGCTTTAGCCCTGCCAGCACCGGCTTCAGACTCAGGCTTCAGACTCGCCTCTCACACCCGCGCCTCAGATGATCTATCCTCCGTCGTAGATGCTGTACTCGACGCTTGCCGACCTGGTCGTGCTTGTGCATCTCGGCTTCGTCGTGTTCGTCGTCTTCGGCGGCGTGGCGGCACTGCGGTGGCCGAGAATCGCCTGGGTTCATCTGCCGGCGGCTGCGTGGGGGGCGCTCATCGAGTTCACGGGCTGGACCTGCCCGCTGACGCCGCTCGAGAACGCGCTCCGCGAGGCCGGCGGGCAGACCGCTTATGCGGGCGGTTTCGTCGAGCACTACGTCATCCCCGTGCTGTATCCGGAGGCGCTCACGCGCGGCGCGCAGATCGCCTTGGGGTGCGTCGTGCTGCTCTTGAACGCCGTCGTGTATTGGCGGCTGGCGCGGCGGCGGGGACCGCGGAGGTATCCAGCGTGAGCGACGAACGGGCCCAGGCGTTCGTGGCAGGTTGGGCTGCCGATGAGGGAGCAGGGGAGGGGCGCCTCGAGGAATGTCATCTGGCCGCGGCGGACCCGCGCCTCGGGCGGCTGATCGCGCGTCTGGTGGCTGCAGGCGGCGTGCGGCGCTTCAAACCGTCCACTGCGCCGTCGGACTTCGACGCAATTGCCCGGTCGATAATCTATCAACAATTGTCGACGATGGCGGCGTCGACCATCTACGGCCGGTACGTGGAGGCGCTCGGAGGATTTCCGAGCCCGGAGCGGGTGCTCGAGGCGCGGTCGGAGCGGCTCCTGCGGGCGGGGCTGTCGCGCGCGAAGGTGCGCTACGTCAAGGCGCTCGCGTCCGCCGTGGCGTCGGGGGAACTGGATCTCGGGTCCCTTCGCGACCTGCCGGACGACTCGGTCATCGAGGCGATGACCAGGGTGCCCGGGGTTGGCCGGTGGACCGCGCAGATGTTCCTCATGTTCCGCCTGCACCGCCTGGACGTGCTGCCAATCGTCGACGTTGGGATCCGGCGCGGCCTTCAGATGGCCCACGGTCTTCGCAAGCCCGCGGCGGCGGGCTACGTCTCCCGGTCGGGCAGGCGGTGGGCGCCCTATCGAAGTCTTGCCTGCTTGTATCTGTGGGCGGCCCTGGAACCGGGCACCAAGTAGGACCGGCGCGTCCTCAGAGGATCCGGTCCGCCAACGCCTCCTTCACCGCCTGGCTGGCGCGCAGCACCCCGAAGACCTTCAGGCGCTTGATGGTCTTCAGCGCCAGCTCCGGGGTGACGTCGTCGGCCAGGTAGACGGCGCCGACGACAGCGATCTCGAGCTTCTGCCCACGCTTCAGGCACTTCTCCAGCATGCTGCGCGTGTAGACCATGGCGCCCAGGACGGATGCGCGTCGCGACACGCTCTGCTTCACCTCTTCTCCGTGAACGTCGAGCTCCTTGCGGATGGCCGTGCGGACGAAGTCCGTCCGGCTCGAATAGAAGCCTTCGTCGGCCAGCAGGTCGATCCGCCCCAGGTCGACGGCGCTGATGTTGATGGTGATCTTCTCGGTGTCGGCCATATCCCCTCCACACGCCATCTATATGGATGGTGTGGGGATGGTATCTCGGATTCAGGCATCCGTCAATGACGCGCGGTCGTATCCAGCCTGCCTCGATGCCTGCAACAAGGGCGTCGACTGGTATGACGAAACGCTCCAGGACAGCGACACGGCCCCGGGACAGGCACTCGATCCGGACTACCCGCAGGCTGGGACCCAACTCATCGCAGCGAATGCGGTGGGCCCAGGCGACCCACCGCGTGGGTGGCCCTGACGTTGTCAGCGAGGGGCGATGTCAGCGACGCCGTCGTCGCGCGGTGACCAGGCCTGCGAGGCCGGTGCCGAGTAGGAGCAGCGAGGCCGGCTCGGGCGCCGTCGTAGGATCGTCAAGAATGTCGAAGGCGCCGAGCGCGGGATAGTCGAGGGATTCCCAATCGCCGCCGTTCACCGAAGACAGAACCAGCCCGGTCGCTCCGAGGGTGTTCCAATTCCACGCATTGTAACTGCCGTCGGTCAGCGCCATCGGACCGAGCACCAGGAAATACGACTGTCCGACCGCCAGGGATAGCCCCGAGATGCCGCTGATGGTGACCACGCCGCAGCATCCCGGAAGCTGGGTGGTGCTGACCAGATCACCCCAGCCGGCGAGCTCGGTTCCAGGGCTGCCGTTGTTGTCGGTCCAGATGCTCGCATAAAACGGATTCGGAGCACTGATGGTGGGGGTGATGACGAAGGCGACTCCGAGGTCGATCTGCGTGACAGCGCCGCTGGTCCAGGCCGTGAACTCGTTCGCGACGGCGTAGCTCGTGTAGTTGGTCGCACCGCCCGATCCGCTGCCGCTGACAGTCCATCCAGTGCCGGAGTCGTACCAGTGCGGAGCAGGTCCGAAGTTACTGAAGATGGCGTCGGCGGAGGCCGACGAACTCGCGACCAGGCAGAGTCCGAGCGCCAAGCAGACCGCAGGACACAGGCGCATCCGGACACCCTCCTTGAGCGCGGCTCGCGCGCTGACAGACTACGCATCAAGACGTAAAGCAATACACGCGCCATTCTCTGCAGTTGAAAAACAATGGCTTTTGAGCACCCCTGTGGTCTTTTGTCTCGCCGGGGCCTGACTTTGTTCTCGGAGACTGCGCTGGGACTGAGGAGGAAAAGTGGTGAGCCGCCACGGTCATTCGTCCCTGCGCCGCGGCCTTCTTCATAGGCGAGCAGGACCGGATCGACTGGCGTATGATCCATGCCACGTGAGAGGTCCAGCATGACCGCCAGGCGCAACTCGAAGTGGGTGCTGATGCTCGACGGCAAACCGTTCGGGCCCGAGATGGACACCGGTCTGACGTGGAAGGTCGACTCGACGGGCGAGCATGTCGCCGTTGCGGGCAAGATCGGGGGCAACTGGACCTGGGTCGTCAACGGGGTCCCTCGTTCCGGGTTCGACGTCATCAGCGACATCGCGGCCAGCCCCAGTACACGGACGCCGGCAGGCTCGTCTACGCGGCGCGGCGCGGCGGCCTTCAAGGAGGGATACACTGACCGTGCGCTGCGCCGCATCGTCATCGACGGCCAGGCGGGACCGGAGTTCGACGCGTACAACATCGCGTACCTGGATGTGCGCGCAGAGGGGAAGAGCCATCACTACACCGTCATCGGGGCGGACGGGAGCCGCGACCTCGTGATCTTCAACGGCGTGGCCAGCAGGCTCTACGACAGGGTGATCGAGGGAAGCGCGAGATTCATCGACGACCGCACCATCGAGTTCCTGGCGTTCGACGCCCAGCGGTTTCTGCGCGTGACGTCCGCGCTCGAGTGACTCGAGGAGAGGCGAACCCGGCGGCCACCACATGACGTACTGCACCCCGGGTAAGGGATTGGACTTCTGAATATGAACTTTTCCGAATTGGTGAGGATTCGCCAGAGCGTGAGGAGCTATCAAGAACGGCCGGTGGAGCCCGAGAAGCTTCAGGCGATCGTGGAATCCGTCCGCCTGGCTCCGTCAGCAAGCAATGCACAACCCTGGACCCTCATCATCATTGACGAGCCGCTGCTGAAGGACAAGGTGGCGAGCGCCACCTTCAGCAGCACCATCTCGTTCAACCGGTTCTCGCTCGAGGCTCCTGTGATTGCCGTGCTGACAGTGGAAACACCAAAGGTGATTACTCAGATAGCGGGGTGGCTGAAGCGGAGGGAGTTCTCATTGATCGATCTTGGCATCGCCGCGGAGCATGTGTGCCTGCAGGCTGCAGACGTCGGTATTGGGACCTGCATGCTCGGATGGTTTGATGAGCGAGCGATCAAACGATTGTTGAACATCCCGCGGTCAACCAGAGTTGGATTGCTTATCACCCTCGGATATGCCGTCGAGGGTTATCCGGTGCGATCGAAATCACGGAAGGATACCGACGTGATGAGCCGCCACAACGCGTATCGGCGTTGACAGCATGACAATCCGTTCGACCCGTGTCGTGCCGTCCGTACGAGTCTCGCTGTCCGTACGTGAGGGCTGATATCGGCCGAAGAGGAACGGCGACTCCGGGTGGAAGGCAGGGTCACGTAGATCGTCGTCGCGGAACTACGGGTCCGCGGAGCAGCGGACGGACGAGCGGCACCGGGTTTTGAGAGCGGGCTTGATCTGCTGTCGAGTTCGGCCGCCGAAGTCGTTGCGAATGAGTCATGTTCTATCTAGGACCGTCATCGGACGCGCTCTCACCGACAGGCGGCTCGTCACGGCCGCTCCCGCCCAGAGACAGCAAGCGCATCATGGGCATCCACGTCGCCAGGCTCGACTCTATCTGCGATCCGCCGTCCGACCGCTGCCCGTGTCGGATCTGCGAAGCACCGGGATGAGGGCGCTGCGCAGTTCAGTCGCCGAGGGGAAGCGCTCGTGCGGCGCCATGGCCAGGCAGTGCTGGAGCACCGCATCCAGAGCCGCTTGATTGGGGACGCCTGGCGGCAGGCGGTAATCGTGGCGGATGTCCGCGCCGTCCGCG
>PMKG01000098.1 GCA_003157675.1 Acidobacteriota bacterium | reverse complement strand
GCGCCGCGCTCCTGCCAGAACCCCAGCAGGCCGCTGGCCAGGACGATGCCGAGGATGATGAGGGTGTCGGCGGAGTCGTGGACGAAGAACGAGAGTCCGGCCGCGAAGAGGAG
Organism: Acidobacteriota bacterium; assembly: GCA_003157675.1. Classification (GTDB taxonomy): domain Bacteria; phylum Acidobacteriota; class Vicinamibacteria; order Vicinamibacterales; family Fen-181; genus FEN-299. The sequence continues at coordinate 2,518 of PMKG01000098.1, read as the reverse complement.
GATCAGGATCAGCGGGCTCTTGAACTGGCCGAGCAGGAGGGCCACGTCGCCCGCCCGCTTCCGCGACCTGAGCGCGTCGGGGCCGGCGCGAGCGCGACGCCGCTCGGCGTCGGCGCTCGTGAGGCCCTGCGACGTCGTATCGAGCCGCCGAAGGACGTCGGCGGCCGGAATGCCCCAGAAAGAGTCGAGTGGCTCGCTCATGGTGAAGTCCGAATATGACCTCTCGGGCGGCCCAGGCGGCTCCGGGTGATCGCCACACGGCGAAACGTATCAGCCGCAGCGAGGCGGATCTGTTCAATCGGGCACACTTGCCGGTGACGGCGTCGCCCGACTGGAACGGCCGCCTCTGTGTGTTCATAACGACACAGACGCCGCCGGTGCCGGCGCATAGGATTACTTCCGGGCGCAGTGAGCTCGTGTTCGTCACCCGGGCGGCGCCTATTCGGCTCGCGCCACCACATTGGTTTTCAGAGAGGTGTTCAGATGGTCCGATCTATTCGCTCCGTCGTCGCATTCGGCGTCGTCCTCGGCATGGCCACCCTCGGCGCTCAGAACAAGGAGCAGAACAAGGAGCAGACCCGCCTGGGGGAGTGCGGCGAGGTCATGGAAGAAATCCTCAATGTTCCGGAGAACATCCCGCAGGACCTGCTCGACAAGGCCGAGTGTGTCATCGTGATCCCGTCGATGAAGAAGTTCGCGCTTGGCGTTGGCGGCAGCTACGGCCGTGGCGCGATGGTCTGCCGAACGGGCCAGGCGTTCAGAGGCGCGTGGAGCGCTCCTGCCATGTACACTATCGAAGGCGCCAGCGTCGGGTTCCAGATCGGCGGACAGGCCACTGACCTCGTCCTCCTCGTCATGAACCGGCATGGCGTGAACGCCCTGCTCGACAGCAAGGTCAAGCTCGGGGCCAATGCCTCGGTCGCGGCCGGTCCCAAGGGACGCACCGCGGAGGGGGCGACCGACGCGTCGTTGCGGGCTGAGATCCTCACCTACTCCAGGTCGAGCGGTCTGTTCGCCGGCATCTCGCTCTCAGGCAGCTCGCTTCGTCCCGACAACGACGCCTCCGCGGAGGTGTACGGGCGCAAACTCACGGCGAGAGGCATCCTCACCGGGCCGGGCGTGTCCGTTCCGGAGTCGGGCCAACGTCTCGTGAACGTGCTGCAGACGCGTTCTCCGCGCAACCTGTCGGGCGGGACGAACCAGCAGTAGCCACGGCATCCTAACAAGAGCGTGCCGCCGTGGACACTGGCCATCCCGATGATCGGAACGTGCCGCCCGTCGCGCAACCCGGCGGGCGCCTGCGCCTCATGAGGCGCCTCCGCCGAGAGCGGCGGGTGGCGGCGAGGCTGAGGGCCGCGCTGTGGCGCCGATCCGTGCTGCGGGTCGTGGCGGTCGCGGCGCTCGCGTTGGTCCTCGTCCCGGCTGCGTGGCTCGTGTACCACGTCTACTTCGACCGCAGCCGCTTGCCGGACCTCGAGGCCTTCATCCGGTTCGAGCCGCCGACGATCGGCACGGTCTACGATGCGCGCGGACAGGTCATGATCGAGCTGGCCCGGGAGTACCGCCGGGTCGTGACCTACGACGACGTGCCCCCCATCCTGCGCCAGGCGATTCTGGCCGCCGAGGACAAGCGCTTCTTCACGCATGCCGGCGTGGACTACGGCGCGCTGCCGCGGGTGGTCGAGAAGACCGCCGTGCGCTCGGGGACTGAGTTCTGGAAGAACGGTCACGGGCTGCGGCTGCTCCTGCCGCAAGGGGGCTCGACGCTCACGCAGCAACTGGTGCGCGGCTACTTCCTGCAGCACCTGACGAGCCGCCCTGACGCGGATGCGCTGTTCCACGCCGGCCTGGCCCCGCCCCGTCTCCTCTCCCTGGTCCTGGGCGCCTCCGCCACGAACAAGCTCCTTCGGAAACTGGAGGAAGTGCGGCTGACGCTCTGGCTGGAACGGGAGATGCGCGCGCGGTACGGATCGCAGGAGCAGGCCAAGCGCGAGATCTTCGCGCGCTACGCCAGCTTCATCTACCTTGGCAATGGCCGCTACGGTTTTGCCGCCGCCTCCGAGTACTATTTCGGCAAGAGCCTGTCGAGCTACACGGTGAACGACGCGGGTGAGGCGGCCCTGCTGGCCGCGATCAGCAAGTCACCGCAGGAGTACGCGCCGGTGCCCGGCAACCGGCGGGCGACCGGTCGCCGCAACCAGATCCTGGCCTTGATGGCCCGCAACGGCTCCATCCCGGAGAGCCTCGCGAAGCGCTGTCAGGGCGCGCCAATCCGCGTCGCCGCCCTCAGCTCGATCAAGACCGACGCTCCCGCGGCGATCGAGCACGTCCTCGACGAAATGACCCGACAGGGCGGCCCCTGCTGCCGCGTCGAAGACCTGTTCCAGGGGCGGGTCGTGGTCCGCTCGACGGTCGACGCGCGCGTGCAGACGATCGTGAACGAAGCCTTGGAGCACGGACTGGCCTTGTACGAGAAGCGGCACCCCAACGCGAAGGGGCTGATCCAGGGCTCGGTGGT
>PMKG01000259.1:4086-4273 GCA_003157675.1 Acidobacteriota bacterium | reverse complement strand
TGAGCCCTGAGCCCTGAGCCTTCTGATGTCCTACCAGGTCCTGGCCCGCAAGTGGCGTCCGCAGCGCTTCGACGATGTCGTGGGGCAGGGCGGCGTCACCAACACGCTGAAGAACGCGATCGGCACCGGCCGCGTCGCGCAGGCGTTCGTGTTCGCCGGCCCCCGCGGCGTCGGCAAGACGACGACG
>PMKG01000259.1:0-4026 GCA_003157675.1 Acidobacteriota bacterium | reverse complement strand
TCTTCATGATGGCGACGACCGAGCTCTCAAAGATCCCCGACACGATCATCTCCCGCTCGCAGGTCTACGAGTTCCGCACGATTCCCGAGGGTGCGATCGGGGACCAGATCCGCAAAATCGCGGCCGCCGAGGGGCTCGACGTCACCGACTCCGCGATCGGCCTGATCGCGCGGGCGGCCGACGGCAGCATGCGCGACGGCCTGACGGCGTTCGACCAGGTGCTGGCGTTCGCCGGCGACACGATCACGGAGCAGGACGTGGCCTCGGCGCTCGGGATCGTCGGGCGCGATCTGCTGCTCGATATCCTCGAGGCAGTGGCGGCGGAACAGGCGGCGGCCGCGTTCGAGCTGGCGGACCGGGCGATCGAGACCGGCTACGACCTGCGCCTGCTCTGCCGGGACCTGTCGCGACTCGTGCGCGACCTGATGTTGATCTCGGTGGACCCGGCGCAGCTCGACGATACGTCGCTCGTGCCCGAGGGGGAGCGGGCGCGCGTGGCGGCGCTCGTGAAGCAGTTCTCGCGCGAGGACCTTTTGCGGTCGTTCGACCTCGTCGCGCGCGCCGAGTCGGACCTGCGGAGCGCGGCCGAGCCGAGGTATCACCTCGAGATGGCGCTGCTCAAGTGGATCCATCTGAGGAAGTTGACGCCGCTCGCCGACCTCATCGAGCAGCTTCGGCAGGGAGGCGCGCTGCCGCCGGCGGGCCATGCGCCATCGGGACCGACGACCGGGAGCGGGGCGGGCAGCGGCTCGTCTGGAGTGCGCCGCGCGTTTCCGCCGGCAGGGCCCGCCAGGCCATCCGCGCCGCCGAGTCGGCCTGGGCCGCCAACGCGCCCAACGCCGACGCCGCCGAAGCCGACGCCCAGGCCGGCGCCGGTGCGCAAGTCGGGCCCGCCACCGTCGGCGCTGCCGCCCGACCCGGTGTTCGAGGCGGACGGTGAATACGATCTCGACGACTTGCCGGGGGCGGCGCCAGCGGTACCACCTCCGCCGCGCACTGACGCGCCGGCTCCCGCGCCGGCGACGTCGGCCGCGCCGGGAGCGGCCGTCGGGTTCCAGGACGCGTTTCTCGAGGAAGTGCGCCGCGCGAACGCCGGCTTCTACATGATGGGGCCCGCGCAGGCGCAGCGGATCGAGGTGGAGAGCGACCAGATCGTGTTCACCTTCGCGCCGCCGAAGCGGGCGGCAAGAGAGGTGATGGAGAAGGGGCGCACGTGGCTCGAGCCACTGGCCGCGCGCGTCGCGGGGCGCAGGATGCTCGTCACGACGATCCTGGCCGATACCGCTCTGCCCTCGACCGGGTCGCCGGGCAACGGCAGCAGCCATGGGCCCGGGTCCGCGACGCTGCTGACCGACGAACTGAAGGCGAAGGCATCGAGCGACCCGGGCATGCAGACGCTGCTCGAACTGATGCCGCTGGACATCAAGAGCGTCGAACCGCTCTAGGCTCTGTCAACGCAGGGCTGAAGCCCTGCGCTATCTGCATCAGGGTGCGGCGATTCGCGAAATTGGAATTCTCATCGGAGAAGCCGACTACTCATCGTCAGAACCGATCACTCATCGTCAGAACCGACTGCGGTATGAATATTCAGCAAATGATGAAGCAGGCCCAGCAGATGCAGGATCGCCTGCAGAAGCAGATGGCCGAGTTGCGCGTCGAGGCGACCGCCGGCGGCGGCATGGTGTCCGTCGTGATGAGCGGCCAGAAGCAGGTGCTCTCGCTCAAGCTCGACCCCGAGGTCGTCTCGAAAGACGACGTGGAGATGCTGCAGGACCTGATCGTCGCCGCGATCAACGACGCCCACCGGAAGGTGGACGAGGCGATGTCGGAGCAGGTCGGCGGCATGATGGGCGGCATGAAGCTCCCGGGGATGTTCTGACGCGATGCACCAGCCCGAACCGCTCACACGCCTGATCGACGAGCTGCAGCGCCTGCCCGGCATCGGGCGCAAGAGCGCCCAGCGGCTCGCCTTCCACGTGCTCCGCTCGCCGCGCGAGGACGCCGACCGGCTGTGCGACGCCCTGCGCGACGTGAAGGAGCGCGTGGCGCACTGCTCGGTCTGCAACGCCATCACCGACGTCGATCCCTGCACTTGCTGCGGCGACGACGCGCGCGACCACCGCGTCATCTGCGTGGTCGAAGAGCCGCAGAACGTGGACGTGATCGAGAAGACGCGCGAGTTCAAGGGGACCTATCACGTGCTGATGGGCGCGATCTCGCCGCTCCAGGGGGTCGGCCCGGACCAGCTGAAGATCAAGGGGCTGCTCTCCCGCGTGGCCGATCACGCGGTGGAGGAGGTCATCCTCGCCACCAACCCGAACGTCGAGGGCGAGGCGACGGCCATCTACCTCGCACGGCTGCTGAAGCCGCTCGGCGTGCGCGTGACGCGGATCGCGATGGGCGTCCCGGTCGGCAGCGACCTCGAGTATGCCGACGAGGTGACGATGAACAAGGCGATGGAGGGACGGCGGGAGGTCTGATGCTGCCCGGCACCTACCAGATTCCGACCGGCGTCGTGCTGATGCTCGTGGGCCTGGTCGCCTGCTTCGCGGGCTACCGGTTCTTCCGCGCCGTGCTGACCGTCTACGGCTTCGTGCTCGGCGCGCTGTTCGCGAGCACGCTCGTCCACCCGGCCGGCACCGCCGCGCTGCTCGTGGCGCTCGGCGTCGGCGGCCTGCTCGGCGCGGCGATTCTCTGGTTCGGCTACTTCGTGGGCGTCGCGCTGGCCGGCGGGGCGTTCGGCGCGGTGGCCGTGCACGCCGGCTGGCTGGCGTGGAAGGGGAGCGAGCCCGGCGTCCTCATCGTCGCGTTCGCGGCGGTGGCCGGCGCGGCGATCGCGGTGACGCTCCAGAAGCACTTCGTCATTCTCGCCACGGCGTTTGTCGGCGCCGAGACCGCCATCGCGGGGCTGATGTCGTTCCTCGAGCGGCGCGGCGACGGCCGCCTGGGCTTCGACGACGTGTGGGTGGGGCACCTGGGCTTTCCGGCGCCGGGCCGGCGGTGGACCTTTTTCGGCTGGCTGGCGCTCGGGATCGTCGGGGCGTTCATCCAGTTCAGGGCCGGCGCGCCGAGGCGTTTCGGCGGGCGCGGAGCGAAGAAGGCCGATTGACCAGCCGCTGAGCGATCCGCTACCATAATCTTTCTGCGAACGGCGAGGTTCGCGCGCACCTGCCAGCGTTCCTCAGTAGCTCAATGGCAGNNCCTACCTGAGGAGCCACCTTCTTTTCCCTCGAATCCCTAGCGTTTCGCTCGATTTCGACCTGCCGGCTTTGCCGCAATTACCCACAACCGGAGGGTCGGAGATTGCCGTTTGGGTTTTTCTTGGGTTTTTCCGGCGCCAGAACCGGGGCAGGACGGCTCCGCCTCGGGCCCCGGATACGGCGCGCTCAACCCCGGTGTCGGGCGCACCACTTCCAGCTCCAGCCGCTGCACGTGCAGGCCGTCGTGGAGCGCCTAAGGCGCGAAGGGTCTGGAGCAGGACGGACGATCGGGTACTGATGCCGGCAGCGGCGCCGCGCGCGCTGCCCACAGGCGGGACCGATGCCGGCGCCATCTTCGCCCCGTTCGTCACAAGACCACGGCGGCGGGCCACGGCTGTCGGCGCGCCGCGGTCCAGACCGTGTTCACGTAGTCGAGGGCAAAGTAGTTCTGGGTGAGGTGCAGCCAGAAAGCACCGCGGTCGGTGAGCGTGACGGCGCCATCATGGCGAGTCGCGAGTCCCGCCCGTTCGCCGACACGCAGCCACCGCCGCACCCGCGGCGCGTCGGGCCCCAGCGCGACATCCATCTGGTCCAATGGGATCCGCGNNGTCGTAGAGCCTCCAGTACAACCACCACCAGCCCGCGAACGCCCGTGAGAACGGCATGCGAAGGGCCACCGCGCCGGCCCCGTTCGTCGCGGCGCTGGTCCAGGTCTCGAGGTCGAACGTATTGAATGCGAATCCGTCGGGCAGGTGGGAGCCGGCGCCGGGACCGATGCCGATGTATCCAGCCCGCGTCACCGACGAGTACCGCGGCGCCGTCCCCT
>PMKG01000056.1 GCA_003157675.1 Acidobacteriota bacterium | reverse complement strand
GAGCACGGGCGCCGCCCTGTCGCCGGTCGGCCCCCGGCCGGGCCGGATCGCCTCGGACCGCGCCGGGACGATCGGGCGTGACGTGACCGATCTGGTGCTCCCGTGGGCGATCGGCCTGGTCACGCTGGTCGCCCGTCTCGCCACGGCGGCACGGGGGCCCACCGACTGGGACTCCGCCCAGTACGCCTCGGCGGTGGCCCGCTTCGACGTCACCCACGGGCGCCCGCAGCCCCCCGGCTACTACCTCTACGTGCTGGCGGGACGGGTGGTCCACGCCACCGGGCCCGGGGTCGTCCACTCCCTCGTGCTCGTCTCGGCCGTGGCCTCGGCGGTGGCCGCCGGACTGGTCGTCGGCAACGTCGGCGTCGTGAAGGGGATGAGCTCCCGGACCAGGGTGGCGATGTTCGGATTCTGGGAGTACCTGGCGTTTGTCATCAACTCGCTGGTCTTCCTGCTGATCGGGCTCGCGGTGAACGTGTCGGACCTCCTCGGGGCCGCCGGCTCCATTGCCCTGGCGACCGCCGCCGTGCTCCTCGGCCGCCTGCTCACCGTGTACACGCTGACGCCCCTGAGCAATCGGCTGTCGGCTCCGATTCCGCTCGCGTGGCGACACGTCCTGTTCTGGGGCGGCCTCCACGGCAGCGTATCGGTGGCGCTTGCGCTCGGGCTGCCGGTGGACATGCCGGGGCGGGCCCTGATCCTGAACATGACGTTCGGCGTCGTGGCCCTCTCAATCGTCGTGCAGGGAGCCACGATGCGGCCGCTCGTCGCCTGGCTCAAGCTGAGCCCGCGCCGCGAGATCGACACTCAGTTACAGTAGGTCGAGAACGGCATCGCGGCGTCACAGCAGCCCAACCTGGCCGCGCTATCGCTCGAGCCGCGCCATTACCCTCGCTACGGCCTGGTCGCTGTTTGTCTGGGCACACGCCGGTGATCGGGTGTCCCACAGGCTCTCGGCGAGACGGATGTTCTCGTCGGCGGCTTCTACGAGCGAGGCCGAGCGCCGCGAGGCCAGCGCCTGGCGGGCAAGGCCGAGCGTCGGGCTTCGACCGCCGGAGCCGGCCGGCGCACACGCGTCCAGGCTGGACAGCACGCTCCTCAGGAGCTGTCGGCTGCGCTCGTAGCGCTCGATCGACCGCAGGCCTCGCACGCTCGGATCGAGCGCCAGCACGCGATCGCAGAGTGCGGCCCGCGCCTTTGAGGACTCGTCGGTCGGGTCGAGGCGCGCCGCCCGTTCGAACGCCCCACGCGCCTCACGGTAGTTCTCCCGTTCGAGTTCTGCCTCCCCCAGCCCGGCGCAGGCGGCCGCGTCGTTCGGGGACGCGGCGAGGATCTGGCGGAAGATATCTGCGGCCGAAGCGGCGGACCCTGCGACCAACAACCCATGCCCTGTCCGGTTCAGCACGACCGGATCAGTGGTCTGGCCCGACAGCTGCAGGAGCTCCGCGACCGCCTGACGACGGTCGCCACTCTTCGCGAACAGATCGACGAGTTCGAAGGCGGCGTCGAGCCGCTGCGGCTGAGAATGCTTCGGCCAGTTGCCGCCCAGGGCCTTGCGGTACGCGGTGATGGCCTCCCCGCGGTCGTTCTCGCCTCTCAAGAGACGCGCCATCGCGAGATTTGCGGGTCCGTTGTTCTGGTCCGTGCGGAGTACTTCGCTGAGGTAGATCTTCGCCTCGGCCGCATGATCCGTTTGGGCCAGGGCCAGGCCCAGCGCCAGACGGTATTCGTCACTGTGCGTCAGAGAGAGACCGGCGCGAAACTGTTCGACGGCTTCCCCGGCCCGGCCCTCGCTCATGAGTGCGGACCCGGCCCGGTAGAACCCGGAGGCCTTCTCGATGCGCGCGGAGTAGTAGTGATGGGTCAGGAACCCCCCCAGAAGGAAGAGCCCGAGCACGCCGGCAATCACGGCGGTCAAAAGGGATCTCACGGAGGCCGGCTCNNGAGCCTCGACGGCAGATTCATGGTCCTCGGCCTTCCCGTAGGATGGCGGCATGTCGGCAAGTGCCACGATACCCAGCAGTTCGTGAACATCGGTCCGGCTGACCACGGGCAGGACGTCGATCCCGGCATGACCCATTCGCTGGAGAACGACGTCTACCGCCTGGTCCACGTGGACGTGCGGGAAGTTGTCCGCGGTCACGGGTTCGGAGGGCACCCTCAGGATGTCACGCAGCGTATGCGCAGTCCGGCCGGTTCGAGCGGCGTCCAGGAGCTTCTGCTGCGTCAGCATGCCGATGAACCGCCCGCCGTCAACCACCGGCCAGGCGTCGCGTCCCAGATCGACATGAGGGCGTTCGAGCTCCGACAGGCGGTCGGCCACCAGTTCGTCGGCCGTCACCATGTCGGTCGGCGCGCGCATGGCCTGTTCTGCCGTCAAGCCACTGATGTGCGCTCGTGAGGGAGGGAGCCGGATGCGGTCCTGGTGGAGCAGCGCCTCGTACACCGGCTCCGGCTGGAGCTGCTGCGAGATGAAATAGCTGAGCAGGTTGGCGACCATGACCGGGACGATGATCGAGTAGTCCCGGGTAATCTCGAAGATCATGATCACCGAGGTCATCGGCGCCCGGACGATACCCGCAAACGCCGT
>PMKG01000118.1 GCA_003157675.1 Acidobacteriota bacterium | reverse complement strand
TCGGCGTGGTCGAACTCGATGTTGCCGATGACCGCGATATCCGGCAGGTACTTGAGGAACTTCGCCGTCTTGTCGAAGAAGGCACTGTCGTACTCGTCGCCCTCGATGACGAAGTCGCGGCCGTGACCGATCCGGTAGCTCGACCCGTCGTCCCCGAAGTTGGCGGCGATGCCGCCGACGAGCAGGCTCGGGTCGAGGCCGGCAGAGGTCAGCAGCCATGCCGTCATCGCCGTCGTCGTGGTCTTGCCGTGCGTGCCCGCGATGACGATCGATCGCGCCCCCCAGAGGAACTCCTCCCGTACGGCCTCGGGCAGCGAGCAGTGGCGGATCTTCCGGTCGAGCACCGCCTCGATCTCGGGGTTGCCGCGCGAAACGGCGTTGCCGACGATCACCAGGTCGACGTCGGCGGTGATGTGCCGGGCGTCGTACCCGGAGAGCGGCTCGATCCCCTCGCCCGCCAGGAACATGCTCATCGGCGGGTAGACGGCGAGGTCGGACCCGCCGACTTCGTGCCCCTTCCGTTTCAACATCGCCGCGAGTGTGGCCATGGCGGTGCCGCCGATGCCAATCAGGTGGATCTTCACGTTCGCTCCTCGGACACCGCCGCTTCTTCAATCACGACTGCCGGACGGCTTCCGGCCACCACGCGCGCGCGAACCCCGAGCGGCAGCGTCACGGCGGGGCCTGGCGTGTGCCCGGAGGGGAGGCCGAAGAGCACCGGACCCGGACAGTCGCGCGACAGCGCCGCCAGCGTCTCGCGCGCCCGCCACTCATCGCCAGACTCGTCGCACCCGGGGAACTCGCCGAACACGATGGCCGACGCCCGGCGGATGATGCCCGAGAAGCGCAGCTGCGTCCACAGGCGATCCAGCCGATACGGCCGTTCGTTCACGTCTTCGAGAAACAGGACGCAGCCGTCCGGCGGGTCGAACGCGTAAGGCGTCCCGAGCGACGCGGCCAGCAGCGAAAGGTTGCCTCCCGCCAGCGGTCCCGTCGCCTCGCCGGGTCGAAACACCTCGAGTCCCGGGAGGGTCAGCTCGCCGAGCGGATCCGTCCTGGTGAGCAGGCCGACGAGTGTCGTCCGGTCGTAGCCCTCCGCCCCACGCTCGAGACGGCCCGTCACCGTCGGCCCGTGAAACGCCACCAGGCCGCACGGCCCGGTGAGATACGTGAGCAGCGAGGTCAGGTCGCTGTAGCCGACGAACGCCTTCCGGGCACGCCGCACTTCCGCCATGTCGAGCAGCGGCAGGACGTGGACGCTGCCGTAGCCCCCCCGCACCGCCATAACCGCGCCGACCGACGCGTCGGCCAGGGCGCGCGAGATGGCGCGAGCGCGCGTCTCGGCCGAACCGGCCTCGTAGCCCTGCCGATCGAACACGGATCGATCGAAGACGGGCTCGAACCCCAGGCGCTCGATCTCGGCGAGGCCGGCGTCGAACGCCTCCGCCGGAAACGGGCTGGAAGGCGCCACGACGGCCACGCGATCGCCGGGTCGGAGGGGGCGCGGCTTGATCATGCGAACCGCCGCATCTCCTCGGCGACCACCTGGTGATCCGGGCAGCCCACGATCGCGCGCAGCTCGCGGGAGGACATCGGCCGCCAGTCGGGCGAAAGGGTCGATCCCTTCATCGCCGCGAAGCGCGCCTTCGCGCGCCGTTGCCGCGCGATCGAATCGTCCACCTGCGCGTGCGGGATCTCCTGGTGCTCGACGGCGCGAACCAGGGCCTCGAGCGCCGACGCGTGGCCCGCGCCGTCCGTCCCGCACATCAGCACGACGTCGCACCCGGCGCTCACAGCCGAGACGACGGCGCGCTCACGCGTCACCCGGCCCGAGATCGCCTTCATGTCCAGATCGTCGGTGAACACGAGACCGTCGAAACCCAACTCCCCACGCAGCAGGCCGGTCACGATCGGCCGCGAGAGGGTCGCCGGGTTCACCTCGTCGAACGCGGGCACCAGCAGGTGCCCGGTCATCATGGCGGTGACCCCCGCCTCGATCGCCGCCCGGAACGGCGCGAAGTCGATCTCGCGCAGCCGCTCCGGAGGATGCTCGACGATCGGCAGGTCGAGGTGCGAGTCGACCGTCGTGTCGCCGTGGCCGGGAAAGTGCTTCCCGCACGCGGCCACGCCACCGTCCTCGAGCGCCCGGACGATGGCCGCTCCGAGCCGTGCGACGAGGTCCGGCCGCCCGCCGATCGACCGGTCGCCGATGGCCGGGTTGTTCGCGGTCGTCAGCACGTCGAGCACGGGAGCGAAATCGATCGAGACGCCGACCGCGTGCAGTTCGCGCGCAAGCGCCGCGCCGAACCGGCCGGCCAGCGCCTCGTCGTCCGCGCGCCCCAGCGCCCGCATCGGCGGCCACTCGGTCAGCGGGCGTTTGATCCTGGCGACGCGGCCGCCTTCCTGATCGATCCCGACCCACAGCGGCAGGTCCCCGGCGAGGCGCTGCGCCTCGGCGGCCAGATCCGCCACCTGTTCCGGCGATTCCACGTTCCTCGCGAAGAGGATGATCCCCCCGAGATCGAACTCGCGCGCGAGCGCGCGCAGCTCGTCTCCGAGCGACGTCCCGTCGAAGCCGACGACGGCAAGCTGACCGATCCGGCGGTGTAGGGCGGCTGGCACCTTGTCATTATAATGACTCGTGCGCATCGAATCCTCGGCACCCACACGGATCGACCTGGCCGGTGGCACCATCGACATCTGGCCCCTGTACCTGTTTCACGACCAGGCGCAGACGCTCAACGTGGCGATCAGCCTGTGGGCCCGCGCCACGGTCGAGTCGCGTGAGGACGGCCGGATCGCCATCCGTTCGGTCGACACCGGCCGCGAGGTCGAGGCCGCCAGCTGGCGCGACCTGGCGCGCGACAGCGACCTCAGCTTGCTCCGGTGGCTCCTGCGCTTCTTCAAGGCCGAAGGCCTGACGCTCACGACGCGCGCCGAATCGCCGGCCGGAGCCGGCATCGCGGGTTCGTCGGCACTCAACATCGCCGTGTGCGGCGCGATGTCGCGCTGGACGGGCGCCGACTACGACGCGGAGACGCTGCTGCGCATCGCGATGAACGTCGAGGCCCAGGCGATTTCGGTCCCGACCGGCGTCCAGGACTACCGGCCGGCCCTCTACGGCGGCGTCGCGGCGGTGGAGCTCGGCGTCGCCGGCGTCGTGCGCGTCCCGATCGAGGTCGACGTCGGCGAACTCGAGCGCCGGATCGTGCTCGCCTACACGGGCGTGCCGCGCAACTCGGGCACCAACAACTGGGAGGTGACCCGGCGCCACATCGACGGCGACCGCGGCGTGTTCGACTGTTTCGAGCGGATTCGCGATACCGCGGTGGCGATGCGCGAGGCGCTGGTTCGGGGGGACTGGGACGAGGTCGGGCGCCAGGTGGCGGCCGAGTGGGACAACCGCAAGCGCCTCGCCCCGGGCGTCACGACGCCCGGAATCGAAGCGCTCGTGGACCGGGCGCGGGCCGCGGGAGCCCAGGGAGCCAAGGTCTGCGGGGCCGGCGGCGGCGGGTGCATCTTCTTCTTCGGCCGTCCGGCCGACATGCCCGCCGTGCGCGAGGCCGTCGCCGCGTCCGGCGCCAGGATCCTCGACTACCGGGTCGACGAGGACGGCTTGCGAGTCGGGTGAGCGGCGTTCCACTCCGACCGCATCTGCGACAACCCGTCCATGTAGACGGCCGCCCGCTCCCGCTCTTCTTCGGTCCGGAGCTCCTTGAGCAGCTCGATCGCGCGGGCCAGGTCGCGCGCGATCGTCGCCCGCGTCGCGTGCTGGTAGATCTTCCGGATTTCAGCCACAGGATCCATCACTGCCTCCGTGACGTGTTGCGCAGGTTCAGCTTCCGCGCGCTCAAGCGCACCGCCTCCGGGACGTTCCGGTCGGCCGACAGGATCCTCACGTCCCGCTCGGAGAGCCGGGGGAGCAGCGCCAGCGACACGCCGACCGGCGTCTTCGCGTTGCGCGCGAGCGCCGCCACGACGGCGTAGCTCTTCGCCCACAGCCGGTTCGTGCCGATCTGGCGCAGCACCTCGTCGGAGACGTTGGTCATCCGCGCGATCGACTCGACGTCGCCCTCGGTGAGCTTCGGGCTGCTGAGCACGGCGGCCGCCACCACCCTGTTCGGGTCGCGGATGAGAATGGACCGCTCCTCCCGGGTGCCCTGGATCGCCGCCTTGATCCGCCCAGCCACGTTCATCGTGGACAGGCGCCGCAGAGCTCCGACGTGAGCGACCGACTGATCGGCCGCGGCAAGGAGTTCCTCTCTGAAGTCGCCCTCCGTCTCCGCTCCTGTCGCCGCTTCCACGTCCTCGTCGTCGGCCTCCGACGGCTCCTCGTCCGCCGCCTCATCCGTCCCACCCCGGGGGCTTGTGGCGAAGAAGCTCCGCACCTGCTCCGGCGTGTCCGGGTCGGCGAGGAACGTGGCCAGTGAGTCCGAGGGCAATCGCGCGATCGTCCGGCACGCTCGGGCGGCGATCACGGGGTCGGAGTCCGAGACGAGCAGCATGAGGAGGGCGAACTGCTCGGGGACCCGCAGGGCGAGGCCACCCCTGGCGGCCATCAGGCGGACGTCTCGCGGCGCTTCGCCGCGCTCGAAGCACTCGACCAGCGGGGTGCGTGCCCAGTCCACGTGAGTCAGCGTGACACGAGGAACGTGTTCAGATTGTCGATGCTCATCCGCAGCGTCACCACCTCATTGTCGGCCCCGAGCCGGCGGGCCGGTTTGCCGTTGAGCGAGAGGTCGATGACGCCGGCATTGCCAACGGTCAGGACCACCTGGCCGCCGACATTCAGGTCGTGGTGTTCCCCCGGGTTCAGCGTGCCCGTGTACACGATCTTCCCGTCGCTCCTGATCGTCACCCAGCAACGCCCGCGGGACGCGAGCGTGATGTCGAACTGCCCTGCCACAGGTATGGCGCCCCCGATCTCACCCGGGTGGGGGGCCTCCACGGGGCGAGCCGCCTGGTCGGCCGCCGCCGCGGCGGCTGACGTAGCGCCGGCCGCCGGGGGACCGGCGGTCGCGGGCTCCCCCGTCGAACCTGTCGACGCGGACGCGGGTGCAACAGGGGCGACAGGCGTCGTCAACACGGGCGATGGCGCCGCCGACGACGGTTCGCCTTGCGCTTCGGCATGGGGAGCCGCGACCGGAGCCGGCTGGCGCCACCAGTTCAGGCGCCCGCCGAACCCGAAGTACACGATGACGAGCACGAGCGGCAGGCTCCACCCCACGACGCGCCACAGGCGGCTCGCGGCCGGCTGTTCGTCGACGACGATCTTCTCGGGGTTGGCGAGGTAGGGCGCCGGCGTCTCCGAGACCGACGCGTCCGGGAAGCGGGAGACGAAGCGCCGGACCGCCTGCTCGGGGTCCAGGCCCACCTCCGTCGCGTACGCGCGGACGAAGGACCGCAGGAATATCCCGCCGGGCAGGCGCGACACGTCGTCCCGTTCGAGTGCCTCGAGCGTCTGCACCGGGATCTTGGTGCGGTCCGCGATCGCCCGCACAGAGAGCCCCGCGCGCTCGCGGGCGTCCCGCAACTCACCACCGATACCGGAAGTCGCGTCTTCAGACATGGATCGCCAAACGTCGTGGAGGTCGAGTCGTCGCGGCAGGAGTGGACGTGGCCCGATCTTACCTCATCGCCGTCGGGACGAGAACACCGAAAGGAGCTCCGACAGCCCGGCCGCCACGTTGATCAGGCCGAGGCCCGACACGGCCCCGCGCAGGAAGAAGTTCATCGTGATCGCGCCGAGCCCCGGCACGACCTGGATGAAGTAATTGTGCTCCCAGAACCCGGACCAGGGGACGACGAACAGCAGGAGCCCGACCTCGAGGAAGTAGGCGACCAGGAGCAAGCGGGTCAACAGAGCACGCCCTCACGACTTCTGCGACAGCCGAGCGACCTGCCGGGCCACGTCGCGATAATCTGGAACGTCGGCCTGGAGTTCGAGCAGCACGGCCAGTGCCCGCTCGGTCTCCCCGGCCTCGGCCAGCAACAGTCCCAGATCATAAAGCAACTCGTGGCTTTCTTCAGTCCCCGCGAGCGAAGATTCCGCCGCCTGCTCGAGCCACTCGATCGACTCCCGGGTATGCCCCAGCCGGCGCTGAATCCGCGCGAGCTCGCTCGCGGCGCGCAGCCGGTGGCGCGGCGACCGTGCGGCCCGCTCGAACAAGCGAATCGCCCGGTCGGTCTTGCCGGCCTCGTCGAGTGTCAAGGCCTGTTGGAGCTGCGCGGCCGCATCCTGCGCGCCATGTCGGACCGCCTCGTCCCGGAACCCTTCGAACACCCGCTCCAGCCCCGCCAGCCCGGCGGGCGCCTCCTCGATGGCCGCCTCAGACCCGAGAGTGCGGTCTCCCCACCCCCCGAACGTCTCCCCCAGATCGATTTCGATCGCGTCGTCGTCGGTGTTGCTGCTGGCAGCCGCTGCCAGGGGACGCTCGGCCGTCGTCTTGCCGCGCCGGCCCGTCGGCGCGATCGGCTCGGCGGGCGTGTCGTTCTCCTCAGCCGCGGGCGGCTCGGGCGGCGGCTCGATCGCCACCGCGTCGTCCGCGTCCGGCGCCGCCGCTGCAACCGGCGCCTGTTCAGCCACAGCGTCGCCTGACAGCGTCGCCAGTTCGTTGAAGCTGAATTCGAGCATCAGGTCGGTGCCCGTGAACGGAGAGTCGCCGCTCAGCCGGTCGGCGATGACCGCGTCGGGGTCGGGCTCGCCGAGCATCGTCAGCGCCTTGCGGAAGCGCTCGCTGTTGACCGGTTCCCACGGCTCCCGCGCGAACAGGTCTTCGGAGATGACCCGGGCCTCGAGGGCCTGGCCGCGCTCAAGATAGGCATCGGCGAGTTGTGCCTGCGCGGCGTACATCGCGGCGCCGAGCCCGCCGTCCACGCACACCTCCACCAGCTTCATGAGCGCCGGGACGTGGTGGGGCACGAGGGCGAGAAGATCGTTCAGGGCCTGCGCGGCGGCCGAAAGCTCGTGCTCGGCGACCGCCGCGTCGGTGACCACGTCCACGCACTCGAAGCCGGCGTCGCCGTCGGTCTCCGAGAGGCGCAGGCCGAGTCGCATCACTTCGTCGCGACGGTCGGGTTCCGCCGCGAGGAGTCGTGCCGCCGCGTCACGGCCCTCCTGGCGACGCCCGGTCCGGAGGTTGATCTCGGCGAGTTCGATCAGCAGGCCGGAATCCTCGGCGACGCCGTCCAGCAGGGCGCGGGCACGCTCGAGTTCCGTCCGCCCGAGATGGCTTCGCACGAGTTGACGCCGGGTCTCGATGTCCGAGGGATCCTGGTCGAGCGCCCACTGCAGGACCTGCAGCGCCTCGTCCCCCCGACCCCGGGCGTAGTACGCGGCGGCGATGGCCTTGAACTCCGGCGCCGACGTCGCGAATTCAATCGCGCGCTCGAGCGCCCCGGACTCGACCAGACTCCGCGAGAGGACCACCCGGACGGCCGGGTTGCCCGGCTCGAGCCCGTTCGCCTCGCTCAGGACGCGGATCGCGTCGTCGGCTCGCTCGAGCCGCGCGTACTCGCCGGCAATCTGCAGCAGCCGGTCAACCGCGCCCCGCAGGTTGCCCAGCTCGGCCGCGGCCTTGGCGGCCGTGACGGCAGTCGGGAGGTCCCCCGGATCGAGCGCACCGAGCCTCAGGTGGACTTCCGCCGCCCCGGTCCTGTCGCCCCGTTTGATCCGGCGCGCGGCCACGTGCGAGAGTGCCGCCTTCGCGTCGGCGAACAGGCCCTGCCGCTCGGCGATCTCGGCCGTCCGTAACGCCGCGTGGTCGCTGTCGGGCGTCAGTTTGAGGATCTTCTTGTAGACGGCGGCGGCCTTCGGGTGAAATCCCTCGTCGAAGAAATGATCGGCGATGCGGGTGAAGTGCTCGATGCCGCTCTCGGTCTGACCGGCCCGGACGAGCAGGTCGCCGACCGCATTGATCGTGCTCCAGTCCTCCGGCTGATCCTCGATGATCCGGTGGTATTCGGCGATGGCCTGGTCGAGCCGGCCCTGGCGCAGGAACTTCTCCGCCTTCCGCAGCGTCCCGTCGCGATCGATAGCCACTGTGCCCCTCGACTGATGCTGACACTCCGGGTACACGCACACCGACTCACAGTGTGCTATCGGTCGAATCCGGGCTTTCCGCCAGTCCCCGCCACCTCATCCATGGCGTCGAAGAGCACCGGGACGCGGAACGACCGTCTGTGGACCGGAGAGTGGCCGAATTTCGAGAGGGCGAGGGCGTGTTCCGGCGTGGGGTATCCCTTGTGGCGACCGAAGCCGTAGCGCGGGTCCAGCTCGTGGAGGTGGTCCATCAGGCGATCGCGGGCGACCTTGGCCACGATCGACGCGGCGGCGATGGCCGCGCACAGGGCGTCGCCGTGGACGATGGCCCGCTGCGCCATCGGCAGGTCGGGGATCCGGAAGGCGTCGACGAGCACGAAGTCCGGAAGAGGAGCCAGCGCGAAGACCGCGTTCCGCATCGCGAGCAGCGAGGCCTGGCGAATGTTGATCCGGTCGATTTCGGCGGGCTCGACGGCGGCGACGGCCCAGCCGAGCGCGTAACGGGTGATCTCGTCCGAGAGACGCTCGCGCGTCGCCGGCGAGAGCATCTTGGAGTCGCGAAGACCGGGAATGTGGCGACGGGGATCGAGCACGACGGCGCCAGCCATGACCGGGCCCGCCAGGCAGCCCCGCCCCACCTCGTCCACACCCGCGATTCGCACGAAGCCCAGCCGGCGCAGGCTGTTCTCGATCGTACGATCGGCGCGGGGACGAGGCATGTTGGGAATCCGGCTCGCGGCTCGCGGCCTGCGACTGGCGGCCTCGTCACGCCTCGGGGCGCCGCCAGTCGCCAGCCGAACGTCGCGGGCCGGCTGCAGCTAGACCGTCCGCTTGGTTTCCTTCATGCGGGCGGCCTTGCCCTTCAGGTCGCGGAGGTAGTAGAGCTTCGCGCGCCGGACCCGGGCGGACCGAACGACGTCCACATGGTCGATGATCGGCGAGTGCAACGGGAAGATCCGCTCGACGCCCTGTCCGAAGGAGACCTTGCGGACCGTGAAGGTCGCGCGCGCGCCGCCCCGGTGCATGCCGATGACGATCCCTTCGTACACCTGGATCCGTTCCTTGTCGCCTTCACGCACCTTCACGTGCACGCGAACCGTGTCGCCCGACTTCATCTGGGGCCGTGGCTTGACCTGTCCGCTCTCAATCGCTTCAATCGCCCGCATCGTCAGTCTCCTTCTGTCGTGCCTCTACCAGCTCGCGCACGATCGCGCGCTCTTCGTCATCCATCTCCGCCACGGCCAGCAGGTCCGGCCGTCTCGCCAGCGTCCGGGCCACCGCCTGCCGCTTCCGCCAGCGCCTCACTTGCTCGTGGTGCCCCGAGAGCAGCACGTCCGGCACCTTGACGCCCTGAAACTCCGCCGGCCTCGTGTAGTGCGGGTAATCGAGCAGCCCGCGCGTGAACGACTCCAGCTCCACCGACTGCTCGTCGCCGACGGCGCCGGGCAGAAGCCTGGTCACGGCGTCGAGCATGACCAGCGCCGGCAGCTCGCCGCCGGTGAGCACGTAGTCGCCGATCGAGATCTCCTCGGTCGCCAGCCCGTCGCGCACGCGCTCGTCGACGCCCTCGTACCGCCCACACAGCACCACGACGTGCCCGCACCGGCTGAAGCGCACGGCGTCGGCCTGGCAGAACGGCCGTCCCTGCGGCGAGGTCAGCACGATCGCCGCCGGCTCGCCCCGCGTCTCCCGCACGTGGGCGACCGCCCTGAACAGGGGCGCCGGCTTGAGCACCATGCCCGGTCCTCCGCCGTACGCCACGTCGTCGACCGTGCGGTGACGGTCGTCGGTGAAGTCCCGAAGGTCGATGACCTTCAGGTCCACCAGCCCCCGCTCGATCGCGCGGCCCAGGATCCCCTCCCGGGTCGGCCCGTCGAACATCCGGGGAAAGATCGTGACGATATCGAACTTCACGGTCGGCGATTCAAGTCGAGCAGCCCTTCAGGAGGATCGACCACGATCCGCCGGGCCGCAATGTCGATGCCTACGCAGATCGCCCGCGCCAGCGGGACGAGCACCTCCCCGAACGGCGCCGTCACCACCAGCCGGCTCTGGCCGAGCTCCCCGTCGACCTTGGCGACCACGCCGACCTCCGTCCCGCCCGTCGTCTCGACCCGGCAGCCGACCAGGTCGTGACGGTAGAACATGCCGTCGGGCAGCGTCTCGAGGTCGCCGACCCTCACGCGGAACTCGACGCCGGCCATCGCCTCCGCGTCGTTGGTCGTCCCGACGGCGTCCAGGCCGATGATCGGGCGCCCGAGGTGGACGCGCATCGCGGTCACGCGCATCCGCTCGACGCGACCTCCGCGCCGGGCCAGCAGCTCGGATCCCACCCGGAACCGGTCCTCGACGAAATCGGTCTCCGGGTTGACGATCACCTGGCCGGCGATGCCGTGGGCGCGCGCGACGCGGCCCACGACCGCGCACTCGTCCCACTCGGCGTCGCTCATCACCGATCCCGGCTGCGCCGCGGCCTCCGTCATGCCGGCTCCCGAACCTCCAGCATGGCGTCGAAGTCGTGGAACTCCGCCGTCACGTCCACCAGCGTTCGCAGGGCCGAAACCGTGCGTCCCTGGCGGCCGATCACGCGGCCGAGGTCCCCGGGATCGACGAACAGCTCGATGACCGCCACGCCGCGGTGGTCGGCCTCGGTGACCTGAACGGCGTCCGGCACGTCGACCAGCGCCCGCGCGATCACCTCGACGACATCACGCGCCTGGCTCACTGGGCGTTCGCCTGCGGCGCTTCGGCGGCCGCAGCCTCCGGCTTGTTGGTCACGTGGCTCGCCAGCAGCGTCCGAACCGTCCCGGACGGGCGCGCGCCGGCCTTGAGCCAGTGCGCGATCCGCTCGTGGTCCACGATCACCGTGGCCGGCACCGTGCGCGGGTTGTAGTGACCCACGACCTCCACCACGGCGCCCTCGGCCCCCCGCTTCGAGTCGCACACCACGACGCGGTAGTGCGCCTGCTTCTTCATCCCGGTCCTGCTCAAACGAATCACCAGCATCGAGTTCCCCTTCGCATTCGCCCCGTCTTGAACGACCCTTCAGTGAATGTTGCCCATCCGCCGCAGCCGCTTCATGGCGCCCTTGCCACCGCCGCCCATTCCGCCGAGCGACTTGAGCATCTTCCGCATCTGCTGGAACTGGCGCAGGAGGCGGTTGATCTCCTCGACCGAGGTCCCGCTGCCTTTCGCGATGCGCCGGCGCCGGCTGCCGTCGATCACCCGGTAGTCGTCACGCTCGCCGGGCGTCATCGAGTTGATGATGGCCTCGATGCGCGTCAGCTGCCGCTCGTCCGGCTTGTTCTCGGCGAGCGTCTTGAGACTGCCCATCCCGGGAATCATCCCCAGCACGTTCTCGAGCGGCCCCATCTTCCGCAGCGTCCGGAGCTGATCCCGGAAATCCTCGAGCGTGAAGTCGTCGCGCCGGATCTTCTGCTCGAGCCGCGCGACGTCCTGCTGGTCGATGGCCTGCTCGGCCTTCTCGATGAGCGAGAGCACGTCGCCCATGCCGAGCAGCCTCGACACCAGGCGATCGGGATGGAACGGCTCGATGTCCTCGAGCTGCTCGCCGCTCCCGACAAACGCGATCGGCACGCCGACGACCGCCACGACGGAGAGCGCCGCGCCCCCGCGGGCGTCGCCATCGAGCTTGCTCAGCATCACGCCGGTGACGCCGACGCGCCGGTTGAACTCGCCCGCGCTCTTGATCGCGTCCTGGCCGGTCATCGCGTCGGCCACGTAGATCAGGTCCGAGGGCGAGACGGCCGCCTTGATCGCCTGCAGCTCGTTCATCAACTCGTCGTCGATGTGCAGGCGGCCGGC